>CALCSH010000369.1 GCA_937893815.1 uncultured Anaerolineae bacterium
GGTGGTTACACGCTGATCTACCCCGAAGAAGACCGCACCTTGATGGCGAAGAAAAAACTCGTTGCCACTATGGTCGGACTTTTGGGTGGACGCGCGGCAGAAGAAATTGTGTTTGATGATATTACTTCAGGCGCGTCGAACGACTTGGAACGCGTCACCCGTATGGCGCGTACAATGGTGACGCGCTTGGGTATGAGTGATGATCTCGGCCCAATGGTCTACGGACAGAAAGAAGAACTCATCTTTTTGGGCCGCGAGATATCGGAGCAGCGCGATTACTCCGAAGCAATTGCTGAAAAGATTGACCAGGAAGTTCGCCGGATCGTTAATGACGCCTACAAACAGGCGAAACAAATCTTGACTCAATACCGCGAAAAATTGGACGCCGTGGCGGATCGACTGATCGAGGTTGAAGTCATAGGCCGGGAAGAGTTTGAAGCGATTTTCCCGCCCCCCGTGGAAAAAACGGACGGAACGCCTATCCCGCAGACAGCCTAACGAAACCAAAAAAGCCGAGTTTTCCGAAACTAGGCTTTTTTTCAATGTGAAGATTATGACCGCAACAATTTATTATCCAATACCGAAAGCTGGTTTTTTGCGAATTTCCGGCAGCAGCCGGGTAGATTTTTTGCAGCGTCAAACGAGTAATGACCTCCGTAAGCTTGGTGATAAACGCGCCAGTCTAACCGTATTGACCTCGCCTGTGGCGCGCATATTGGATGTGTTCTGGGTTTTTGAAGATGGCGAATCGTTGGGCGTTATTTCGCTCCCTGAGCGAGTTCGGGCGACTGAATCTTATCTACGCAGCCGGATCTTCTTCAAGGACGATGTCCAAATTGCCGATCAGAGTGCAGCCTCTTCACAAATTTTACTGGATGGCCCTCGGGCGGGAGAAATCTTGGATGCTCTTGGGGCGCAGGCTCCTGACCTGCAGGGCGTCGCGCGTTTTGAATTTCAAAATTCTCCTGTAAGTGTCATCGCTCAGCCAGGGTTCGGTCGAGTGGCATACCGAATGACCATCACAGCATCCGACGCAATGAATCTTCGGTTGTATCTCGATAAACAGGGGCTCTCTCTCTTATCGGCTGAAGCATACGAGCGATTGCGAATCGAAGCTGGAATCCCTGGTCATCAAACGGAACTCATTGAAGCCTACACCCCATTGGAAGTTGGCCTGCAAGATTTGGCGATTTCGATCCATAAAGGTTGCTTTACCGGGCAGGAAGTCATCGCTCGCCAGATCAACTACGATAAAATTACCCGCCGTTTGGTGGGCGTGCAATTGGATGCGCCCGTCGAATTGAGCGCCACAATTCGGGTTGATGGAAAATCAGTTGGGCAAATCACATCGATTACGAATTCGCCTCGCTGGGGTACGATTGGGCTTGCTGTCATCAAACGTCCCTTTGATCAGCCGAAAACCCCGGTGGAGATTGATGGGGTCGTGGCCCTTGTTGCCCAGTTGCCATTTTAATATCTAGAACCCAAAAGCCCCGTCAACGGCGGGGCTTTTTATTTCGCATTTAGAGGAGAGCTTGGTCGGAACCGGGTTTGGCTCGACTAATTCTTGTTCAATGTGCGAGCAAAAATATTCTCAAGCTCGTCATTGAGCGAAGAACCCTTTTTGCTCTTCTTTTTGGTCTTGCTTTCACCGTTCTGTGAGCGTTCCATTGCCTGACGAAGCGCAGCTTCCATCGCAGTAGGAACAGGCTCATTGTTGGATTCTTCTTCGATTTTTTCGACAACTTTGCTCGCTTTTTCAGGTGGAGCGGTTAGTGCTTTCATGCTCAACTTGATTTGCTTGCGGCGACGGTTGACGCTGAGAACCTGGACTTCGACTTCGTCACCCTCTTTCACAACATCGCCAGGGGAGTCGATAAATCCATGTGCCAATTCACTGATATGAACCAGGCCAGGGCGTTCTGCCCCAATATCAACAAACGCGCCATATTTTTCCAGGCGGGTAACTGTACCTTTCGTGACCAGATCTTTGGTGATTTCGCGCCATTCGATATCTAACGGTTTAATCATGGTTAGTTCAATGCGCTTGCGATCAGGAAATACCTGGCGAACCCATACATCAACACTCTGACCAATCTCAACTACATCTTCCGCTCGATTGACAGGTTCGCTCTGAATGCGTGATATGTGAACAATGCCGGGGACTTCAACACCAATATCCACAACAACGCCAGCCAGCATTGTCTTAACTACGGTACCAGTCAGTTTATCTTTGGGGGCAAGATCCTCCATGCGGGTTGGTTTTGTATCCATAAATAACTCTCCTTAACTGTCACACTCGGGCTTTCGCTGCATGATGCGAACGCCCTACGAATATCATTTAGCCGACCGACGATTATACCGTTCTCATTGGATAATGTCAAAGAGATTGGCGCCGCGAATCAGGGGGAATCGCGTTAAGTATTCCGGCTAGCAAAAAGTCACGCGTTTCCGAAGAAAAGCCGGTTTTGGAGGCATCTTTTTGAAGAATAAGCAATCTGACTCTCAATTTTCTCGAAAGTGGAGCACCCTTCGATTTATAATTTAGGACGTACGCAACTCGATAAAAAATATCCCGAAAATAGGGGTGTGTGGGGGCTTCGCCCCCACACACCCCTATTTTCGGGCATTCTCTTGTACAAGTGCGTAAGTCCTGTAATTATTGCAGGGATTGGAGCAGATCGAGCAGATCGTGGATATGTTCTCCGAACGGAGTTTGCCCCTCTACCCAGAGAGCAGATTTCCCAACGCGGATCTGGCGGTGGGTGCTGCTCACCGAGGGTGGAACTACGCCCTCAGGATAGCGCAATACAACCTGACCATGCTCATGGCTAACACTGGAAATTCCCGCCTGAGTAGCCAATAATTTGATTTTCGTTTGCAGCATTAAATTTTGCACCGGCGATGGCAGTGGTCCAAATCGATCCTGGAACTCTTCGGCAAGCTTGTCAACTTCTTCCAGAGTCTGTGTATCAGCAACGCGGCGATAGAGCTTCAAGCGCATATCCAGATCGGGCACATAATTCCCCGTGATGGTGGTGTGGATGGGGAGATCGACCAGCACCAAAGGCCGGTGAACTTTGCTGGCCAACTCGTTTTTATCCAACGGCAACCCGTGATCGTCGCGCGTGCGTTTGACGGCCTCAGCCAGTAAACGTGTATAGAGATGAAACCCTACCGATGCAATATGCCCGTGTTGCCGGGTCCCGAGAATATCGCCTGCCCCGCGGATCTCCATATCGCGCATGGCGATCGTAAAACCCGCCCCGAGTTGCACATTTTCGGCAATTGTTTCGAGGCGCTGGCTTCCCTCCGGAGTGGGGGTCCGCTCCTTGTGCTTAAAGAAATAGGCATAGGCGCGCTGTGCCCCACGCCCCACGCGCCCGCGCAACTGATAGAGCTGCGCCAGACCGAATGTGTCGGCGTGGTCAACAATCAGCGTGTTGGCGTTGGGAATATCCAGACCCGATTCGATGATTGATGTCGAAAGCAAAATATCGATTTCGGCTTCGGTGAATTGGCGCATGCGTTCGGCGAGCTGGTTTTCGGGCATTTGTCCATGTGCAATTGCTATGCGTGCTTCGGGTACCAGTTGAGCAAGCTGACTTTCGATAGCGCCGATGCTTTGCACACGATTATGCACAAAGAAAACCTGTCCGCCGCGTTCCAACTCGCGCAGGATAGCACGCCGAATCATTTCTTTGGAGAATGGCCCCACGTGCGTAATGATGGGCAAGCGCTCCTCGGGTGGTGTATTCAGTGTGGAAATATCGCGCAGCCCGGTCATTGCCAGGTAGAGTGTGCGCGGGATGGGCGTGGCCGTCATGGTGAGCACATCAACTTCGGTGCGAAGCTGTTTGAGTTTCTCTTTATGCGTGACCCCGAAGCGCTGTTCTTCATCAATGACTAACAGGCCCAAATCTTTGAATTCAACATCGCCGGAAATCAGCCGGTGCGTGCCGATGACAATATCTACGGTGCCTTTGGCGAGCCGGAAGAGAATATTGCTCTGCTGCTGGGCGGTGCGGAAGCGCGAGAGCATTTCTACTTCTACGGGGAAAGCAGCCAATCGTTCGCTAAACGTGTGATAATGTTGCTGGGCCAACACTGTGGTGGGGACGAGTATGGCAACTTGTTTGCCTTCGGTAACAGCCTTGAAGGCCGCCCGGAGGGCAATTTCGGTTTTCCCGAAGCCAACATCGCCGCAGACCAGACGATCCATCGGACGCGGCGATTCCATGTCGGCTTTGACCGCCGCTAATGTCGTCAGTTGATCATCCGTCTCTACGTAGGGGAAACTGGCTTCCAGCTCGCGCTGCCAGGGGGTATCGGGTCCAAAGGCGTAGCCTTCAACCACATGACGCTTGGCATAAAGCTCTAGCAAATCCTTCGCCATCTCCTCGACGGCCTCTTTGACCCGGCTTTTAACACTGCTCCATTGGGTGCTGCCCAGGCGCGTGGGCATAGGTTCGCGGCTATCGGGGCCAATATAGCGAGTCAGACGGTCGGCTTGCTGCACCGGCACAAAGAGACGGTCGCCTTCAGCATATTCCACACACAGGTATTCACGCTCGGCATCATCAATCGAGCGTTGTACCAGCCCCACAAACTGGCCGACCCCGTGATCAATATGTACCACCCAATCGCCATTTTTCAAATCGGCATAGGCGGC
>CALCSH010000370.1 GCA_937893815.1 uncultured Anaerolineae bacterium
GTTCTCGGCGGTGAAGGGTTTTTGCAGTAGAGTCAAAGAAGAGTCCAAAACAACAAAGCCGCCGTACAGGCCTGTATGGCGGCTTTGTTGTTTTGGATTTCTCTCGTGCTCACCCGTGCTCTTATCTAGAAGATAGAAAAATCCAGGTTGGGCGTGTGCGGTGCTGCCATTTCGATGCAAGGCATGTGACCGTTATTTTGCGCAAATTCATGCCTGAGGTGCGCATGCACTGTGCGTTGAAGCTGATAGGCCTCGGTTTCAATAGGTATCTTTTCCCCGTAGCCATATTTGCGGTAATCGCACCAATAGCGCCAGTAAAAAGCGACCAAACCAGTTTTTTCTACCTGTTCAATATGTTTGATCTCGTGGGCGAGAAAGGCCAGCCCGCGTGGCGTGTGTGGGTCAAAGAAATTTGGCTGGCGAAAATAGATCGTATGACCGAGGACGATGGCTGCAATGTCGGTAGCGACAAACCGCGGGCTGCTGAGAAGCCGCGCAAACCATCCTGCTTTTTTTAGCCGCACCCGGCTAACGATGTCCGGATCGGTGAACCATGCAAGACGGGCGAGCAACCTCACGGCACACGCCGGAATCTGTCGCGGTAGTTCGCTGGTAGTGTCTATCTCCATACCATCAGGCGGCATTCTTTTTTAATTTTCTCACCGATTCGGCCTGCTTTACTCGGGCGACAAAACTTTCCGCATCGAGCTTAGCGATGTTTTTCCCGATTAATGACAACGGGAGATCATCGAGTTTGCGGAAACGCACGCACGATTTGCCCACATCGAAGCGTTTTTCGCTGGCGCGGTATTCTTTCTCGAATTCTTCGCGGGCCGCATCATTCATATAGATACCCATCAGGTAGACAGCCATGTGATTTTTCTGTGAAGCCAGTGCGGCATACATCAGGGGTTTCTTGTTGTACGTGTCAGGGTAGGTTTCCAGCGGCACCTGATAGGTGATCATGCCCCAGTTCATAACTTCTTCGTAGCCAGCGGGTAAATTTTCGAGAATCGTCTGGCGCACTTTTTCGAGTGCTGCGCGGCGCTCTGCGGGTAATTCGGCCAGATAGGCTTCAATAGATTTTGCATCGGATTTCACAACTTGCTCCTTTTAGCCATACACAAAGACAATATCATCTTCATGCACTTGATGCGCCCCCGTATTTTTATATAGGTTTACCGCGGCACTGTTCGATGCCTGCGTAATCAAAAACCCTTTGACGAGTTTGCCATTTTCGCAAATTTTCCGCAAGTGGGCAATCAGCGCTGAGCCAACACCCTGACGATGAAATTGTTCAGCAACTTCGAGTTCGTGGATATACAGCATATGTGCATCTCCGGCGATGCGCGCCAATTTATACCCCAGCGCATAACCGGCAATCTGCTCATTGATCAGCGCCACGACGAGAAAATTCTGCTCACCGGCGAGAAAATATTGCAGGCGATCGGTAATTACACCGGACTTGATGCGCGGCATTTTCTCCAGGGCAAGGGCTAAATCATCGGGTGTAAGTCTGCGAATATTCATGACCATTATTGTAGCAAAGAGATTATCTAAAAAAGTAAGATATTCATGTGAATGCGAGTCCATATTCTACAAGCAATTAATCTGGGTCTCTGGGAATCCCCGTGGTAGTTGTCCAGATTTAGGGGTATAGGGCGTGCTCCGCACGCCCTATACCCCTAAATCTGGGATTTCTCACGGCAGTTCCTAAAGACCCATTAATCTATTTTGCACAAGGAGCAATGAAATGAATATCGTTCTATGGATTGTTCAAGGAATTCTGGCGTTTATGTTTTTGATGGTGGGCGCGATGAAAATGATGCGTACCAAAGAGCAGATGGCTGGTCAGATGGCCTGGGTAGAAGATTTTTCACAAGGCCAAATTCGTGGTATTGGCATGCTGGAAGTTCTGGGCGCGCTGGGATTGATTCTTCCCGGCATCACGGGCATTTTGCCCATTCTCGCCCCGCTGGCTGCACTGGGTTTGGCACTGACAATGGTCGGTGCATTCTTCACCCACCTGCGTCGTAAAGAACTCGTCCCGATGGGCATGATGAATCTTATGCTCTTGGCGATGGCTGCATTTGTTGCTTTCGGTCGTTTCTAGTTTATTTTTTGGAAGAATGACACCCCGAAAAGAATAATCTTTTCGGGGTGCTTGTTTACTTTTGCGTGGATTGCCGCGAATGTAGTTGATTCTCCCTGCGGGCTGATTCGGCGACCATCACAATTCCCCGCAGCGAAGCTTGGGCAGCCATCGCCCTTTGCCGCGAAACTTCTTCCGGCACCCCCAGCCCTCCCACATGGAGGCGCTTCGGCTCCCTTAGGAGAGCCACCCCCAACAATAAACTCACCAATACCATCCCGAATGCGATCCAGAAGATACCCTGGGGAGTTGTACGTGGCGCGAGTACGGCGATCAGCATCGGACCGAGTACGCCGCCCAATGCCAGAGACGACTCCTTGATGCCCACGATCCGCGAGCGATGTTCCTCGGCAGTAATATCCAAATAATAGGCACTCAGCGCCGGGGAGTAGAGCGCTTGCCCAAATCCCGCCACAAAGGCGAAGATCGCCATCCCGCGAAAACTGTCGAGAATGGCCATTCCCACGTACAAGAACATATTGAGCATTAAGCCGAATAGAATGACCGGCTTGCGCCCCCAATGATCGCTCAACTGCCCCAGAAAAAGCTGCCCGGTGACCATGGCAATGCCATAGGCCCCCACCACCAGCCCGAACATGACGGTTGTCCATTCGAGTTGCTCGTACATATAGAAAACCATCTGCGGCTCGACGAACGCAAACGCAAACGATCCCACAAAATCGACAAAAAGCAAGGTGCCAAGAATCGCCAGCGGCCGGGGCAGTGCTGCCCATAAACTGGTGTGTTGCGTGTACTGAATGGTCAATTTGCGCCGCAATTCGAGCGTTTCGCGCAGGCGCAGTTGTGAGGTGCGTGTTTCTGGCACCAGAAAAAGCGCCGCGATCAATGCCAGAAATGCGATCACTGCCGAGAGTGCGAAAGGCGCCGCGAAGCCCCAGCCATCATAGAGAAAACCGCCCAGCGCCGGGCCAAAGATCATACCGATGGCGTAGCTGCCCATAATCACGCCTACCCATTGGGCGCGGCGCTCTTCGGGCACAATATCGGCGACGATGCCCATCGCAGCGGGGAACAACCCGGCGGTAAAGGCGCCTGCTGCAGCACGGATCGTAATGAAGATGGCGGTGTTGGGGGCGAAGATATAACCTACATAGGAGAGAGTCACGGCGGACAGCGCCAACAAGATAAACGGCCTGCGTCCGTGTTTATCGGCCATGCCTCCCAGAATGGGAGAGGCAATCAGTTGGGCCAGCGCGAAGGCGGTTGTCATTAGCCCCAGGGCTTCGACACCTTCACCAAATTCGCCCAACCGCCGGGCAAAGACTGGCATAATGATGCCATAGCCGGTCATCATCAGCGCTACACTGCCTGCCAGCAACAAGATGATTGTGCGCACGCGTTGCGGTGTGATGGCGGTATCGCTGACCTGTGCGTGGGTGACAAGTTCGCCCAGTATGGGGTGTTGCTTGCGGCTCATGGGGTTACGCCTAACTCTACCCAGAGCGTGGCCAGATCAATATACATACTTTCGCGCTGGATGCGGTCAGCGGCAATATCGAAGACGGAAATCCCACGGATGCGGATGGTTTTTCCGGTGGCTTCGAGGGGCGGATCAAAGACCGGCGGTGCTAGTGGTGCGGCGTGCGTGCCGCGAAAAACCCATTGCACAACCACGACCTGTTCCGCAGCAATCGTACGTGTGACTTCGTAATCCATTTCGGAGAATGCCGCGAACCATACTGGCCAGAATTGATTGGCTTGTGCGTGGGTCAGCGGGGCATCGGCGAAGGCATCGGCGTGAACCCAGTCTAGCTCAAAGCTTTCGCTGCGCAGGGCTTGCATGGCAACAAAATCGGCGTGTGTCAGCGCGTGGATATATTCGGCAATTAAGTCCATGGAAGTTGGTTTTTGAACCTCGAATTTTTGGTCTGCCATTGTAGTGCTTCTCCTGAAGAAGCACGATTTTATCACGGCGCCGACAAAGCCTTGACAGATGGATAATAGCGATTATTCTCTATGGGTGTGGCGCATTTATTGAGTATTGCATCACCGGAACGAGGCAAAAGGATGGAACGCACCTGCGAAATGGTATTTCTATCGAAAAACGCTCGAAAACGTGCACCCCACCTGATTTTCAATTTGGAAAGGAATTAATCATGTCATCCAATAATAACCCATGGACAAGCGATAATATCCCTGATATGTCAGGGAAAATAATTATAATTACCGGTGCAAATAGTGGAATTGGCTTTGAAGCCGCCCGTGCTTTAGCAAAGAAGGGCGCTGAAATTATTATGGCTTGTCGCCATCTCGAAAAAGGGCAGACGGCAATGCGGGCAATTTTGCAAGAGAAACCGCGGACAAAACTCAACTTGCAGGCATTGGATTTAGCCGATTTGGCCTCCGTGCGCCAATTTGCCGATGTGGTGCGTGAGAGCTATGCCAAAATTGACATTCTCATCAACAACGCCGGGGTGATGGCGATTCCGTACCGTAAAACCGCCGATGGCTTCGAAATGCAATTTGGCACCAATCATTTGGGACATTTTGCGCTCACCGGCCTGCTGCTGGATTTGGTACTGAAAGCCGAGAATTCGCGCGTGGTCACGGTGAGCAGTAATGCACATAAAACGGGGCGTATGAATTTGTCAGATTTGAATAGTGAAAAATCTTATACCAAGTGGGGCGCATACAGCCAGAGCAAACTTTCGAACCTGCTGTTTGCTTATGAACTGCAGCGAAAACTGACCGCCGCGGGCTACAGCTCGATCAGTGTGGCGGCTCATCCTGGCTATGCGGCGACCAATTTGCAAGCTGGTAGCAGAATGCTTCGAATGCTGAATGTCATTATGGCACAATCCCAGGCTATGGGGGCGTTGCCCATTTTATTTGCGGCTACTCACCTCGAGATGCGTGGCGGAGATTATGTCGGCCCGCAAAATTGGGGCGGCTGGCGTGGCTATCCTATCCTCACACAATCCAACAGTCAATCTCACGATGAAGCCGCGGCACAGCAACTGTGGCAAGCATCTGAGGAACTGACTGGAGTCAAGTTTTCGATTCCAAAGTCTTGAATAGAAACGCAAATTTTTCCCTTCACGATTTGTAGAACTCATGCGGTACCCACCGATGCAGCTCAATTTCCTGGACAGCATCGGTTTTTGCTTGTCTCTGGGGGGAGAACGTCCTAATTCACTCTTGACAAATTCCTAAGACGGCTATATATTTCAGCTCGCTTAACTATTTAATGAGGTGAAATATGCCGCTTGCCGATCCGTTTGTTGCCACTTTACAGAGTTGGATAGAAGTTTCGATGCGCCGGTCGATGCGTAATTTTCTGCATTATGCCAGAGAAAGCGGGCTATCCATGTCACAATTTGGCGCTCTGTTTCACATCCATCGTATTGGCAGCAGTGGCGTCACAGATTTGGGTGAATATCTGGGCGTGACCAGCGCCGCCGCCAGCCAGATGCTGGAGCGCCTGGTGCAGCAGGAACTCATCCTGCGCTCGGAAGACCCTCATGACCGCCGCGTCAAGCAAATTGTCCTGACCGAGAAAGGCAGCCAGGTTCTTGCAGAAGGCATCCGTGCCCGTCAGGGTTGGCTGGATGATCTGGCAGCATCCCTTTCTTTCGATGAAAAGCAACAAATAACGATGGCATTGACGACCCTGGTCGAAAAAGCCACACACCTCAAGCAAGCTGTTAAGCAGAACAGTAATCTATTCATAGAGGAGCATCCTTAATATGCTACGACTTTTTAAATACTTAAAACCGTATACTCTTTTGATTGTGCTCTCCATCGCGCTGTTGTTTGTCCAGGCCAATGCCGACCTGGCGCTGCCGGATTATCTTTCAAGAATCGTTAATAACGGCATTCAGCAGAGTGGTGTAGAAAACGCCGTTCCCACAGCCATACGCCAAAGCGAGATGGACAAACTCTTGGTTTTCATGAGCGCGGATGATAAAACGCGTGTGTTGGATGATTACCTTGTGGTGGAGCCAACCGCCTCCGAGGCCGGGCAGTATCTCAAAGATTACCCTGTGCTTGCTAATGAGCCGATCTACGTACTCAAAGAGGTAGATCAAGCCGAAATGGATACTCTGAACCCTATCCTGAGCAAGGCTTTGGTGGTGGTTTCTGGCATCGAACAGTTGATCGTCGACCCGTCAAAAGCATCAACAATGGGCCAGGGTTTGGGCTTTGATCCATCCAAAATCCCTGCTGGAATGGATGTTTTTTCCTTGTTGGCAAAGATGCCCACCGCCCAGCTTTCGCAAATCAGCGCCAAGATCAATGAGCAATTTGCCACCCTGGGCGATAGTATGATCAACCAGATGGCTATTGGCGCGGTCAGGGCCGAGTATGAAGCCCTGGGCATGGATACGGCCAAACTGCAAATCAACTACATTCTGCGCATCGGCGGCCTGATGCTGCTAATTTCGCTGCTGGGTGGAGTCTGTACGATTGCGGTCGGTTTTCTGGCCTCCCGAACGGCAGCCGGGGCCGCGCGTGATATCCGCAAAGAAGTTTTCAAAAAGGTAGAAAACTTCTCTAACGCTGAGTTCGATAAGTTTTCCACCGCATCGCTGATCACCCGCTCGACCAATGATGTCACCCAGGTTCAGATGGTGATCTTCATGATCATACGCATGGTCTTTTACGCCCCCATCATTGGTATTGGCGGCGTCATTCGGGCCATCGATAAGAGCGCCAATATGTGGTGGATTATCGCTGTAGCTGTGGTGGCGCTGCTCACCCTGATCCTGACCATCTTCGCGGTTTCTTTACCGAAGTTTAAAATCATCCAAAGCCTGATCGATCGTCTCAATCTGGTCACTCGCGAGAACCTTTCCGGCATGATGGTCATCCGGGCCTTCAATAAACAGGAAGATGAGGCCCATCGATTTGACAAAGCCAATCGCGACCTGACGGATAACAGCCTGTTCGTGGCTCGTGTAATGGTCACGATGATGCCGGTGATGATGTTATTGATGAACGCCCTCTCCGTGGGCATCATCTGGGTAGGCGCTCACCAGGTTGCCGAATCGACCATGCAGGTTGGCGATATGATCGCTTTCATGCAGTATGCTATGCAGATCGTCTTTGCTTTCCTGATGATGTCGATGATGTTCATCTTCTTGCCAAGGGCGGCTGTATCCGGCGGGCGTATTGCCGATGTGCTAGAAACCGAGCTTACCATCCTCGATCCAGAAAATCCAACGTCATTCAAATCACCATTCACCGGTGAGATTGAATTCCGCAATGTCTGTTTCCGCTACCCCGATGCGCTCGATGATGTCCTGCATAATATCAGCTTCACAGCGCGGCCCGGAGAAACAACGGCCTTCATTGGCTCAACCGGCTGCGGTAAATCCACCGTCATTAACTTGATTCCGCGTTTCTACGATGCGACAGGCGGTGCGATCTATCTGGACGGACTGGATATACGCCAGGCCCGGCAGAGTGATCTGCGCGACAAGATCGGCTATATTCCCCAAAAGGGGATGCTGTTCTCGGGCACTATCGCCAGCAATCTATTGTATGCTGACAAAAATGCCAGCGAAGAAGCTTTGAAAGAGGCGGCTGAGATCGCTCAGGCCAGCGAGTTCATCTTCGACAAGGAAGAAGGCCTCAGTGCAGAGATCGCTCAAGGCGGCTCGAATGTCTCCGGCGGCCAAAAGCAGCGCCTGGCAATTGCGCGAGCGCTGGTCAAGAAACCGCCCATCTATATCTTCGATG
>CALCSH010000371.1 GCA_937893815.1 uncultured Anaerolineae bacterium
CGGGTTATCGGGTGGGTTTTCACCCCTTTTTTGTGCCGTGCTGTAGGCGTTGCTACAGCATCATGATATATGATCGCATATCCACAAAATATCGCCGCTTAGAGAACGTCCATGCGATTCTTGTCAAAATACCGAACACTATTGATCCCTGTGTCCAAGGCACAGCACAGTGATCGTTGAACATTTCATTGCTAGTCAACAAACATATCTACGCAGGAGAGAAAACCATGCCAATAAGTATTGACATCGAAAAACTACTAAACCACATCGACATCGTCGCCCTGGCAAATCACCTGGGAGCTTCCCTCCAAAAGAAGGGCCGCGAATGGCGTGGGATATGCCCCCTGCATACTGGCGCAGACAACAAGACCGCATTTCAGGTCAGCGTAGACAATGATCACCGGGGTTATTGGCGCTGTTGGACAGGTTGTGATACTGGTGGTGATGCGATTGATTTGGTAAGGCAAGCCAAAAACATGGGCTTCATCGAAGCGGTTGAATATTTAGCCAATTACGCAGGCGTTACTCTTGAAGACATCGGGGGAACGCCGGAAACTGCTCAAGCATACGAGAAGCGCAAGCAGCGAACGGCATTACTTGATCTGGCTGCGCGTTTTTTTGCAGTCCAGCTCTGGTCGAAAAAAGGGCAGTATTGCCTGGAATACGCCCACTCGCGCGGGTTCAGCAATGACGCCTTGCGCATGGCAGGATGGGGGTTTTCTGAAGGAGGTACCGGCCTGTATGATTATTTGGTCGAAATCGGAGCGGATATTTCTTTGGCGCGTAAAATTGGCCTGATTCGCGCTGATAGCCGTGAATTCGCTACCAATGGCGATGGTGACAAAGTTTCCCCGGATGGCTGGTTGGTGTACCCCCATAGCGAATGGAGCAACGCCAAAATTCGAAATTGTGAAGTTTGTGAAGCGGACACCTGGCATCACGGCCAACGCTGCTTGCGACACGAAGCGGACTTTAGTCATCTCCAGGGAATAACTTACCTATCTGCGCGTACTCTCAACTTAAAAATAAAAGGTGGGACAAATCCCGTAACTTGCCCGGAAAGCGACAACTCTATAAAGCCGATATTCCTGGAATGCGTGAGATCATCCTGTGCGAAGGCCCTGCCGATGCTGAAAGCTACCGCCAGATGGGGTTCTCAGCCTGGGCTTTGTGCGGATTGGGACAGCTACCTGAACGTGACTATCAACTATTGAAACAACGCCCCGTAGTGTATTTAGCTTTCGATGGTGACGAGGCAGGCAGAAAAAAGCAAAACCAGTTGGCTCCTGCGTTTGGGCCACTAGCGATGCTGGTGATGCCTATAGAAGGTTACAAAGATGCCAATGATTTCTATAGAAATAACCTCGATAAAAACCTGATTACAGCCCTGCTAGAAAATTCAACCCCGGTCATCGAACAATACTTAGAAAAAACCAAGCATATCACTCCCCACAAACTCCAGGAACACACTGGAGAACTACTTGATCTACTCAAACAACTTCCCAATGAGATCGCCCCCCGCTATTTAGGCCGCGCCCAACGCGCCTTGGGTATCACCCGCAAAGAATTACGCACCATGGTCAGCGAGGTCGACCGGCAAGATGGGAAATCATCGATTCTCAGTGAGATTAAGGATGGGAGACTGCATTTCCTTGATGAACCATTGTCTAATTTTACAGCCCAAATCACCCACGAGTTGGTTATTGATGATGGCTTGAACTTGCCTGAGGTGCAATATACCATTGCAGGCTGGTTAGCTACCGGCGAACCCTTGCGCGAGGTCGACGTGCCGGCAGAAGAATTTCCTGAAATGAAGTGGACCCACCGCTATTGGGGGGCGCGCCCAATCTTGTATGTTCCCAGGGGGAAGTATTACCTGGTCGCCCGTGCCATTCAGGAAACCTCGCTGGATGAGATGGGACGGGATCGCGTCTTTACCCACACTGGATGGACAGCCATCAACGGGGTACGTGGGTATCTGACCCGCTCAGGGATGATCACCGCCAAGGGTTTCGACAGCAGCGTGCGCGTAGATTTAGGGGAAAACAACCTGCGCTATTATGATTTGCCCCAACCACCATCGGGCGATGACCTGGCTGAAGCCGTCAAAGCCAGCTTAGGATTTCTGGATATTGGCCCACTGCGCGTCACTGCGCCGCTTTGGGCGGCCTTGTATGCCAGCCCGCTGACCATAATCCGTCCACTCTATACGGTGCTATGGCTGTATGGCCCCACCCAAAGCGGCAAATCCACGGTAGCACACCTGGCGCTGAGTCACTTCGGGATAGGATTCATCGAAGGGCGCCAGTATCACGCTCCGGTAGATTGGATGAGTACCGTCACGCACATCGAGGGAGTCATGTTCAAAGTCAAAGATGCCCCAGTAATCATCGATGACTTCGCACCCCAATTCCAAAGCGCGGCGGATAGCCGCCGGATCCATAAAAGCGCCCATCAAGTCGTGCGAGCGGTGGGCAATCGCTCGGCGCGCGGCCGGGCCAATCGTGATCTGAGTGAACGTAAGACCCGGGTACCCCGCGGGATGGTGATCTCCACGGCGGAACTCCCCCTGGCCGGGGAAAGCACCGTTGGGCGTATGGTCTACGTCCCTATCGTACGCGGCGAGGTATTGCCGAATCCTGGCCAACCACCCCGCAAAGCGCTGAACCAGGCGCAGGCGCAAGCCAGACAAGGGTTATACGCCCAAGCGATGGCGGCTTATGTGCAGTGGTTGGCAAGCCATTGGGAGCGCGCTGCCAAGCTGTATTTGGAAATTATCGAAGAGTCTCACAAAATGGTGCGAGATGGAAAGTTGCAAAACCGCCTACCCGACTACTTCGCCACCCTGGATGCTGCCCAACAAGTTGCTTTGACTGCTTTTCATGAGTTGGGAGTACTCGCCGCCCATGAAGCTGCCACGATTGCTGAAAGCAACGGCCAGGCTATTCTCAGAGTCATTGAAGGCCAAGCAGAGAAGATCGCCGCCGAATCGCCGGTACGCAAGTTTTTCGATGCCCTGGATAATTTGCTCCAGCGGCGCAAGGTGTATTTGGAACCTCGTTCTGGGGCTACGATCACACCGCCCAATGGCGCTGAACCGGTAGGCTGGTATGAACCCGGTGATGAGAATCTTTTTTTCCTGGATACCAGCAGTTGCATGATCCATGTGCGGGATTTCTGGGGACAACTGGGGGAACATTTCGATACGACCCGGGATGCCTTGCACCGCCAATTTAACCAGATTGCAGGTTTGCTCGCTGAAACCGGGAGCGGGAATAATATCCAGGTTTCCAAGTGGGTGACGAGCGCCGGGAAGAACAAACGCATGATAGCGTTCAATCAGGAGAAAGTGCAAGCGCTTTACGGTGTGACGATT
>CALCSH010000372.1 GCA_937893815.1 uncultured Anaerolineae bacterium
CAAAATCAAGAGTTCTTGATAAGATGGAAGGCTTATTGGACGACCTCGGTCTAAAGGCCGAGGTCGTTGTGCGTCTAATTGACAATTGAAGTAACACACTGCTATTTCTATTTTCAGTGTTTTGTAAGATAAGGAAGTTTTAAACGTATGCAAACTGAACGAACGGATATCCGCAATATTGCTATCATCGCTCACGTTGATCACGGGAAAACCACCCTGGTGGATGGTCTGTTAAAACAGGCGCGTGTCTTTCGTGAAAATCAACAAATTATCGAGCGTGTGATGGATTCGAACGATTTGGAACGCGAGCGCGGCATCACCATTTTGGCAAAGAACACCGCTATCGAAGTGTGGAATGAAGCCAGCCAGCAAAAAGTAAAGATCAACATTGTTGACACACCCGGCCACGCCGATTTCGGCGGTGAAGTTGAACGCGTGATGAATATGGTCGATGGCGTTCTGTTGCTGGTAGATGCCGCCGAAGGACCTATGCCACAAACGCGTTTTGTGCTCAAAAAAGCCCTTGAAATGGGTCACCAGGCCATTGTTGTGATCAATAAAGTTGACCGCACTGGAGCCGACCCCGAACAGGTGCTCAATCAAACCTTTGATCTTTTCGTCGAATTGGGCGCCAGCGATGAACAAACCGATTTCCCGGTGATTTACGCCAACGCGGTCACCGCACAGGCAGGCCTGACACCGGAATTGGGCAACGATTTACAGCCATTATTTGATGTGATCCTGCAACGCATCCCCGCACCACGCGTCAACCCCGACTCTCCATTGCAAATGCTTGTCACCACATTGGGTTACGATCCATACCGCGGTGTGACAGCCGTGGGGCGTATTTTTGCAGGTTCGATTCGAGTCGGGCAAGACCTCGCCCGCATTAAAGTCGATGGGACCATCATCTCAGAAAAAGCACGCTATCTGTATATCCATCAGGGTTTGGAACGCGTGGAAGTGGAGCAGGCCGAGGCCGGTGAAATCATTGCCCTCGCTGGTCTTGAGAATATCTCCATTGGTGAAACTCTCGCCGACCCGGAGAATCCGCAAGCGCTGCCCACCATCCATGTAGAAGAACCCACAGTACACATGGCCTTTGGGGTCAATACATCACCCTTTTCGGGGCGCGAGGGACGTTGGTCCACATCTCGCAAGCTGCGCGACCGTCTTTTTGATGAACTTCGTTCCAATGTAGCATTGCGTGTCGCTGAGACCAAAAGCCCCGACACGTTCATGGTTTCTGGTCGAGGCGAATTGCATCTGGCGATTCTGGTCGAAACCATGCGCCGTGAAGGGTACGAATTTCAGGTTTCGCGGCCCAATGTAATCCTAAAGCAAAATGAACTGGGGAAAACACTGGAACCTTTTGAAGATGTTTTCATTGATACCAGCCCTGAAACCGTTGGCGTTGTCGTAGAAATGCTGGGTTCACGGCGCGGGCAAATGCTCGACATGCGCAATTCGCAAGATAATACTGTGCAAATTAAATTTCTGGTACCCACTCGAGGGCTGCTGGGATTTCGATCCCATTTTCTAACAGCGACGCGTGGCGCAGGCGTGATGCACACACTATTCCATGATTATTTGCCCGTGGTGGGTGAAATCAATGGGCGCTCTACTGGTTCGCTTGTTTCCTGGGAAAACGGCGTCACAACAACCTTTGGGTTAAAAAATGCCGAGGAACGCGGAACTTTATTCTGCGACCCGGGTATCGAAGTTTATGCTGGTATGGTGGTTGGTGAACATCAGCGTACTGGTGATCTGGATGTGAATGTTTGCAAGAAAAAGCATCTTACAAATATGCGCGCCGCCAGCGCCGATATCGAGGTGCGGTTGACACCGCCGCGCCGAATGAGTCTGGATGAAGCGATTGAATATTTGACGGATGACGAACTTCTGGAAGTTACACCCGACAATTACCGTATTCGGAAACAAATATTATCCGCGCACGAACGCGGGCGCGCTAGCAAAAATGCCAAAAAAGCCACCGTTGGAATGGTTGTTGGCTAAAATACAATGGCTCTTTGAGACTTTGCGTGGAGGTTCCCAGATTTGGGGGTGTGGCGGGTGTTTCACATCCGCCACACCCCCAAACCTGGGCTTTACCTTGCGAAATCTCAGAGGCCCAATACAATCACAACGGCCCCCACAGATGGGCCAGTGAACTGGAGTAATCATGGATAAAGAATTTCAAGTAGAAGATGGTCTCGTCGTCTCCATGGAATATACCTTGACCGTTGATGACGAAATTTTTGACTCTGCTGACAGCACCGACCCGATCGAGTTCATTCAGGGCATTGGCAATATCATCCCAGGCCTGGAACGTGAACTGTACGGTATGAAAATTGGCGAAAGCAAAGATATCGTTGTCGCCTCCGAAGACGGTTACGGCGAAATCGATGAAGAATCCTACGTTGAATTAGCTCCGGATGAATTCCCTGATGATATCCCCCTTGAGGTCGGCGTCACAATTGAAATGGATGATGAGGATGACAATCATCTTGAAGCCACGATCGATGAGGTTGGAGACGATTATGTGGTGCTCAACTTCAATCATCCGCTGGCTGGAAAAGCGTTACACTTTTCCATTAAAATTGCGGCCATACGGGAAGCCACCGCTGAAGAAATAGAGCACCAACACGTGCATTACGACGATCTCGAAGACGAAGAATAGCAATACGCGTGACCGTCACTTCTTGAGGTGACGGTCACAGATTTTTTTACGGGCGGACGGTATTGAGTTCCCAGTATTTCCGAATTACCTCCAGCAATGCACTTGTTTCAACGTCCACATGCGTATCCGGATCAGGGCCGTGGCGAATATTGAAGGCATCCACGTCTGAAACAAAAGGCTCCCACGAAGAAGACCATTCCCAAAAGGCATAGTTCAAGCCTCGGGCTTCGAATAAACTCATTTCATCATCCATAAATCGAGCAAGGTCTGGATCCCAACGCGAGCCGCCGAATTCGTTGACCACCACCGGAACCCCGTATTCAGCTTTAAACGCATCCACGGTAGCTAGCCAATTATCCAACCAGGCGCGGTTAAATTCATCATCCAGGCCATCCCAATCAAGATCATAATTTCCGGGATAAGAATAGGGGGCATCTGGAGATTGGTGAGTGTATACATGAGGCATATACTGATGCACGGCGTATACCGTGCGCGGATCCCCCGTAGGCACAACGTAGGGCAGCCAATTTACTGCACTATACCCCATTCCGCCGATGATGATGGGGGTTTCAATATCCACTTCGCGGATGGCATCCGAAATGCGTGGATATAATTGCCCCCAATCGTAGAGTGTCCCGCCAAATTGATCCAGAAATTCTTGGGGATCCCAAATATCCAGGTTATCGTATAAGACGTGCGTTCCGACCTCATTGGCATTGGGTTCGACCATCAGGTCGTAACCAACCACAATTGGATTGTCCCGATAATGTTCCGCAGTGACGCGCCACATCTCGACCCAGGCATCTTGTGCGGCCTGATCACCCCATACCGAATCGTTCAGGTAACTCTCATCAAACCAATCGCCAACTTCATCCCAAAAAAAGGTGAATTCGGTGCGTCCTGGCCCAGTGCGAAAACTGATCACGGCGTAGAGATGCGCATTGGCAGCCATTTCGAGCAGGGCATCCATATTCTCCAGAACGCCGAGATCCAATTTGTAGGGTGGCCTAATCGTATAAACACCCGGCACTGAAAAATTGACATAATTGGCCCCCATAGCTGCCAGACGGTCAAAATCACCCTGGGTGAGTGGCGGGCCCACCGGGCCGGGGCCAATCTCTTCTATACCAACCAGTTCAGGGTAGACGCGCCACTGGTGGACATTGGCACCGCGTAGCTGGGTGCTCTCGCCCGTCCACAATGACCATTTATCGAAGGCGTCTTCGCTGCCCGTATCTTGAATTGCGGATTTTCCGCTGGCGGCAGTGGTCATCATATCGGACTCGCGCTGTGTTGGCAGCTGATCCTCGGGGGCGGGTTCTATAGCCTCGGGAACAGCAGCAACCACAGGTTCCGGTTGTAAACTGCCTGACAAGACCAGAATCACCACAAAGGGCAAGCCTATCAATAAAATGGATTTTTTCCAGCGCATAATCTCCTCCTTCAGGATGCTGTGACCAGTGTACAGTGTACAGTGTTCACTTAGCGGGAGCAATCCCCCGGCGATATCACACCCAAAATAACAAAGCCACGCCCGCGATGGCAACCAGTGTGCCGACGATCGCTCCCCAGCCAAAACGTTCTTTGAATACAAAATAACTTATCGGCAGCAAAAAGATTGGCGGCAAGGCCATTAACGTGCTGGCCACACCGACCTCAGCATGTTGAATGGCCAACAGGGAAAAAGAGACACCCAGAAATGGCCCGGCAAACGAACCCAACACGATAAACATAAACCCGCGGCGATTTTTATAAATGGTTTGCACGGTCGATTTGGCCTGACGTTGAATGAAGGTAATCGTCCACAGTACCAGGGCAGCGGTAGTCATTCGAATAATATTGGCCGAGATGGGCGAGAAATCACCGCCCAGACCATTTTTCGCCAGCACCAATCCACCCGCCTGCCCTAAAGCGCCACCCAAACCATAGAGAATGCCGCGTGTGTAATCTGGATTGGCGGCTTTATTGCTGCCATTGCGTTCCAATACCACCCAGGCCACACCACCCACTGTCATCAACATCGCCAAAACTTGTACCATGCGCATTTGCTCTCCCAGAAATACCCAGGCCAGCAAAGCGGCGATGATGGGTGCCAAACTCATCATTAACATCGAAAGCCGCGGCCCGATCCATACAAAGGCCTGAAAGAGGAAAATATCACCTAATACCAAACCAACTACACCGGAGAGACCCAGCCACAACCAGCGATTCGGTTCTGCATGCACTGGAAATGGAAAACCCAGAACGATCCAATGCGTGATGCTGAGAAAACCAATCGCAATCAACAGGCGCGTGCGATTGAGCACCATCGAGCCTACGCGGCGTCCACCAAGAGTAAGAAATGTTGAGCCAAAAGAAAAGGCCAGCGATGTGGCCAGTGCAGCAAGTTCGCCAATCATAGGATTTCCAGATACCAGGTTGAATATTGAAGGTTACAAACCGTCGACCGTCGATCGTCGGTCGACGGTCTCGTTACCCATAAATTCTTCAGCAGTGGCATGGCCGGGTTGGCTGATGCCCTCACGCTGGATGACTTTCCAAAACGTCAGGGCAAGAATTTGGATATCCAGCCACAACGACCAATGATCCACGTACCATAGATCCAGGTTGAATTTATCCGCCCAAGTGAGTGCATTGCGGCCATGGATCTGCGCCCAACCCGTGATGCCGGGTAGCACATAATGACGGCGCGCCTGTTCGGGGCTATAACGCGCCAAGTATTGCACCAACAAGGGGCGCGGCCCAACCAGGCTCATCTTCCCGCCGATGATCAGAAAAAGTTCGGGCAATTCGTCGAGACTGCTCGCTCGCAAAAACCGTCCCAGACGTGTCATGCGCTGATCATCGGGCAGCAGATTCCCCGCCGTGTCGCGGGCATCGGTCATAGTACGAAACTTATAAAGCTTAAAAAGTTCACCGTGGTATCCTGGCCGTGTTTGGGAAAACAAGATCGGACGGCCATGATAAATTCGCACCAGGAGCGCGCTTATCAGCAGCAATGGTGAAATCAACACCAGGCCGGGAATGGTTAAGATTAAATCAAAAAGACGTTTGGAAATTGGAATACCCGGGGGGGAAAGCATCGCGAGATTTTATCACAGATCGTCAACTCCAAGAACGCATACTATAAGGGTCTCCAGGAATCCCCGTGGTACTTGTGGGGTTTCTCATGGCAGTTCCCAAAGAGCCTGCTATATACCCCAACGCACGCAACTCATAGTATAATTTCGGATAATATTCATCCAATTTCTCAAGGAGTTTGCTATGAATTTTGCAATGTGGCGCAAAGCCTTGCAAGTCATACCCCGCATCAGCAAAGAAGAGTGGGATGAGCTAGATATCATTTCGAGATGGTTGATTGCCACCCGGGCGGCCGTGCTGGTGATGACCTTCCTCTCAGCGGCGTTCGCGGGCATCTTTGCCTACCGCGCCGGAGCCTTCGAACTGCTGCCGTGGTTATTGGTCACACTGGGATTGCTGTTAGCCCATGCCACCAACAATTTACTCAACGACTATACCGATTTCAACCGCGGCGTTGATCAAGATAACTATTACCGCGCCCAATACGGCCCGCAACCGCTGGTGCATGGGCTGCTGAATAAAAAACAATTACTCACCTATGCCGCGGTCACAGGAGTGCTGGCATCCGCCTGCGGTGTAGCATTAATCTTCCTGCGCGGCGGTCTAACATTACCCCTGATGGCAATGGGGGCTTTCTTC
>CALCSH010000373.1 GCA_937893815.1 uncultured Anaerolineae bacterium
AGGACAGTATGATATTTATCCGACAAAAATATTATGGAATGGAGCGGCTTCCACCACCCAACACAAACTATCCCCAAGCGGGGAGGCGCAAATTATTGCCCCTTGCGAATAATCCCCTGGCTAATCGCGTAAGTAACCGCCTCGGTGCGGTTTTTTGCCCCCAGTTTCTGTAGAATATTGCGTAAATGGTACTTGACCGTATTTTCACTGATAAACAGTACTTGGGCAATATCCCGATTCGCCATACCATCTCCCACTTTGTCGAGTACTTCCAGTTCGCGGTCAGTTAATTGATTTGCACCCCCGATATCTTGCTCGGCCATCTTTTTAAAACGATTCATCAAACGCGCCGCAGTTTTGCGGGTAATAGCGGCATCCCCTCGCTCTACTCCCTGAAGCATTTCAATAAAATCATGGGCTTGCAAGTCTTTGAGCAAATAGCCATCGGCGCCGCGCTCAATGGCTGCGAAGAGATCACGATCATCATTGGAGACGGTGAGAATCACCACGCGGATATCCGGGAACTCTTCCTTAATGCGATCCAGAGCTTCCAAACCGGTCATATCGGGCATATCAATATCCAGCAATACCAGATCAGGTTGTAATTGGCGCGTAGATTCGAGGGCCATACGGCCATCGCCCACCTGTGCCACCACCTGATATCCGGCGGCCTCCAGCAAGCTGGTGATGCCATCACGAAATAAGGAATGATCGTCAGCGACTAAAACTCGCATAGTTATCTCCCGATGTTGGTTCGTGGCAATTGTAGAATAACGCGGGTGCCCTGTCCGGGAGCAGATATAATATTGAGAGCCGCCCGAATGGAATCGGCTCTCTCTTGCATGCTCGTCAAGCCAAACTTGCTAGGGTTCTTGGCGTTCATTGCTTGCTGTTCGAAGCCGCAGCCATTATCGCGAATTTCCAAATAGATTTGATCGGATTGCCACATTAAAATCACTTGCGCCTGGGTGGCGTCCGCATGTTTGCGAATATTGGAGAGTGATTCTTGCACAATGCGCAATATTTGCAGCACAATCTCCGGCGGGAGTATGCCATCACCATTGGAAGGCAACTCTAATTCCACAGGCAGTTCACTCAAAAGGTTGAAGCGCTCCACATATTCACGCAGAACAGCCGAAAGGTCTGCATCCACATCTCCGGTCATGCGTAATCCCAAAATGGCCTCACGCACATCCACAAAAACACCACGGGCGGCTTCTTCGAGCTGGATTAAGTGCTGCTCAGCGGCGCTGATCTTTCCTTGATGAAGCAACAAACGCGCGGCGCTGGCTTTGGTATTTACATACCCTAACACTTGTGCCACACCGTCGTGCAATTCGCGGGCAATACGCTCGCGCTCTTCGATAATCGCATTCTGACGCAGTTTGCTGCGCGCTTCTTGCTCGTGGGTGTAGTGTTCAATATCTTCAGCCATCTGGTTGAAGGTGTCGGCAAGCTGACAAATTTCATCTGCCAGGCGGGAGCCTTTCGTGATGCGTGTGGAGTAGTCTCCTGCTGCATAGGCGGCAATCGGTTCTCGAAACGATTCGATGCGCCGAACAACCAGACGGTTGATGAGTAGATACACCCCAATTGTAAACAAAGCGGTGAGCACAACGACAAGGCCAAGGCTTAAGCCTAAATTATTGAGCAATTGTTGGCGTAATTCTTTCAGAGAAATATCAATTATCAATACCCCCATATGAGGATCGTCATTTTCTGTACAGCCTATACAATCCAGTGGAACGATAATGGGTGTAGATACTCGAAAGGTATATTCACTACTTTCGAGATCAATGGTTCGGGGGCGTTCTTCTTCCGGGTATTGATGACAGATCCAGCACTCCGGTATCTGGTAATTGAGTACTTGGTGGCGTGCGATGCCCTGCCCACCTGATTTTATGACCGTTCCATCACTGTTGATGATTTGAATCTCGCGCACATTTTCCATCTTGCTGACATCGGCGAGAATGGTCAGCAAGTGCTGCTCATCGCCAATTGCAAAGGCGTGGGCAATGCTATTCTCCAGGGCATCGCCTAGCTGGATGGCGGCCAGGCGCGCATATTCATCGAGATGCTGAAATTCACGCCAGTAGTATAGCCCACTTAATAGGAGCAATACCACGAACACAGGCAGCGCAATGCCCAATGCAACACGCGCACGCAAACTGGTACGTGCAACCAAATATTGCCGCCAAAAATTCAAAAAGGCTTGCCGTAAACGGGTCATCAATAGAAACGCCGAATGTAAAAGTTGTACAGATTTAGGTGCGCAAACGGGCACCACAGGCGCGGCAAAAACGATCGTTGCCCGTCGCACGTTTGCCGCATTGATGGCAATAGGTAGAATCTGGCGAGGCCGATGCGCCATATTCCGAGGGTGTGCGTTTGCTGCGAGTGGAATGATTGGCAGATGAGGAGTTCTTGCGCCCCGATTGCCAGTACCACACAATGCCGCCCACTACCAACAGTACCCCCGCTCCACCTAAAATCCAGGGCAATAGCGTCATGAAATTAATAGATTGCAAACCTTGAGAATTGCTGATCGGCTCGCTGGCTTGCACCGGGAAACTCTCGACGCTGAGCGTGTCATCGTTCTTTTGATAATCGATTTTCACACTGACAGAATCGCCCGCATTCGGCGCGCCGATATCCATCATATAGTAACTTAAACCATCCGAACCGGCCTGGAATTCACCCAGGTTGGGTTCTATAGTCATTTCGCTGGCGCGCACGGGTTTTTGCACCAAAATGACCATATCATCAACGGCGTAGTCGGCATTCCAGATAAATTCATAATGCCGGGCGGTGTCGGTTTTCTCCAATTGGGGATCATAGTATTCCAATTGCACATTGGTTGCCGTTGCTGTCATCGTGATATAGGACCACTGTCCTTCTTCTTGCCGGTCAAATATGGCATTCAGCAATGCACCGTCAGGTTGAAGTACTGCAACCGCGTTGGGGTCGCCCACGGCAGCGGGAATGCGGAAGGTTATATCGACGGGCAGGCTAACATCGGGGGCTAATTGCGCCCGCAAGATGACCAGCATTTCTGAGCGGTCGTATTCGGGCCATAAATCAACCTGTAAATAGGCCAGGCGTATTGTGTCTTGTGCCTGAACGCTCAACGGAATTAGCAGCGCAAGCAATACAGCAAAAATGATGCATCGTTTCAACATAACGAACCTCGCAAGAAAAAAGATTTTAGATGAGAATGATACCACGAGAGAAAGAATTTCGACGATTCGACAAGTCAGGGGATGGTTGAATTTCAGCCGATAGAATCGCGCAAGCGCTGGGCGAGCGCGCCGAATTGCGGGGTGTAGCGCAAGTTTCCATCGCGCGGACGGGGGAGATCAATTCGCACATCCATGCGAATTTGGGCGGGGCGCGGCCCCAGCACGAGCACGCGGTCAGCCAGGAAGACGGCTTCGTCGATGGCGTGGGTCACCATGATGATGGTTTTGCGGGAGGCTCGTCCCCCGTTGCGCGCGTCTACAGCAATTCGTAGCAGTTCGGCCCCCATTTGTTCACGCGTCAGCGCATCCAGTGCGCCAAAAGGCTCATCGAGCAGGAGCACATCGGGATCATGCACCAGGGCGCGGGCGATCGCCACTCGCTGCGCCATGCCCCCCGAGAGATCGCGCGGCAGCCAATCGGCAAAGCCTTGTAGACCCACCAGTTCGATCAACTCGTGAACCCGAGGGGCAATTTCGCTCTCTGGCGTGCCTTGCAGTTCCAGGGGTAGTGCAATATTGGCAAATGCCGAGCGCCAAGGCATCAGATTGGCATTCTGGAAGACAACCCCTACCCCGCGACGCGGCCCCCGCAGAGGCTCGCCGCGGAATAATACTTCGCCGTGGGTGGGGGAGAGCAATCCGCCCAGAACGCGCAGCAATGTGCTTTTACCACACCCCGAGGGGCCAAGTACACACACAAATTCCTGCCGATCCACCGCGAAGGAGAGCGGGTCTAAGACTTGCAGGTTGCCATTTCCATCGGAAAAAGCAACCTGTAAATTCGTCACCGCCAAAATCGGTTCAATTTTCAATGAAGTCATTGGTAAATGCGGCTTCTAAATCCAGAGGAGCATTGATCAACTGCATATTGATGAGTACATCCTGCATATTTTGCCATGCCTGTAGATCGGAATAGCCGACGGGGTCATGTTGATAGAGCGCAATCGAGGCACGTAAAATATCGAGTTGAACATGAATATCGGCTTCTTCGAGGCCATCGACATATTTTTTTGCGATTTCGTAGGCATCTTCGGGGTGTGCAATGGTGTAGCGAATGCCGCTGAGAGTGGCTTCCACCATGCCGCGCACCAGTTCTGGATGGTTGGCGATGGTGGTTTCATTGGTCAATAGACCGTTAGATACTAGATGGGCATAGTCGGCCACAGCGATCACATCTACATCGTAGCCTTGAGACTGCAACTGGATCGGTTCGTTGGTAGTATAAACTACCACGGCATCTTCTTGGCCGGCAACTAGCGCCTCCACCTGATTGAAGCCAATCGAGTCGAGAGTGATATCGCTCTCCTGCAATCCGGTGGCATCCAACAGCGCCCGTAAGCCAATATAATTGGCCCCAAATGGCCCTGGCAGACCTACGCGCTTTCCGGCCAAATCGCCTGGTTGTGTAATGCCCTGCCCGGTCATGGCAACCACGCCTACGGGGTAGTCGCGGTACCAGGCCATTACATACACCACTGGCAACCCCTGGTTGCGCGCCATCAACACCTGTTCGCCAGAAACCACCGAAAATTGCAAATCGTCCGCCCCAACCAGCGCCACGCCATCGGTTTCAAAACTGTAATCAAACTCAAGCTCAATGCCCGCCTTCTCATAAAAGCCCAATTCGACGGCCACATAAAAAGGCGTGTACTGCACATTGGGGATATAGCCCATCGGCAGACGAATGTGCGTTAATTCCTGTGGGGCGGCTTCGGGCTGCGCCGGGGCAGGTTCAGCCTGACAGGCTGTCAGAACCAGCATTGCAGCGACAATCAAAAAAAGAACATGTTTTTTCATTGGATAATCTCCTGTAGTATAAACTTCAAAGCAGTGTCACAATGGAAAATATTGAAAACCATCGTGTTTCCGCATCTTTGCGTTATTCTTCCGCGCGGCGCTGCCAGGCCAGTAGATGGTTTTCCAGACCCACCACCAGCCCATAGAGCGCCAACGCCAGCGCCACGAGCACAAAAACGGCTACAAAAACCAGGGCGGTATCATACATGCCGCGCCCCACATTGATTAAAAATCCCAATCCGCGATCTGCGCCGACAAATTCGCCCACCACGGCGCCGATTACCGCCAGGGTAGCGCCAATCCGCAGTCCGCCAAGGAATACCGGCATGGCGGCGGGAATTTCAAGATGCTGCAAAATTTGCCAGCGTGTGGCCTGCAGGGAGTGCATCAGGGCGTATAAATCTTCAGGAACAGCGCGCACGCCCACAATGGTATTGACCAGCACCGGGAAGAAGACAATCAGTGCGGCGATCAGCACCTTTGAGAGCAGCCCCGGCCCCAGCCAGATCACCAGCAGTGGCGCAATGGCAACCATTGGCACGGATTGGCTGGCGACAATATAGGGAGATAGCAAACGCTCCAGCAAACGCGATTTCGCCAGAAGATAGCCGGTGAAGGTTGCTGTGACCAGTCCCACGGCAAGCCCAAGCAACACTTCAAAGAGCGTAACCCCCAGGTGGCGCAGCAGGCTGCCATCTTCGACGGTTTGCATAAAACGGCGTGCCACATTCCCCGGCGATGGCAGTACAAAGGCAGGCAGATCGGCAGCCCAAATGATCACTTGCCATAAAAGCAGCATCCCGATGAGCGAAACAATTATAAAGATTACGCGCTGGGTATCTTTCATTATAGGTATTACAAAAAAAGCCCCGATCTGAATCGGGGCTTTTTGTAGTCAGGTCAAGAACAACAGGTTCTGGCCTGACTACGCGCCATAGGTAGCGAAATACGCTCTATGGCACAAAAACCCCGAAAACAATTGTTTTCGGGGCGAAAATACAACTACTTTAGCCCACTGCGGGCCTGTATAGTTGATTCACCTTCTTCCATCCGGACTCTACCGTCGGTTCCGGAATTACACCGGATCATGCACTCAAGAGCGCTCGCGGACTTTATCCGCCGGTCGGGAATTACACCCTGCCCCGAAGGTTCTATTTAATTGGTTTGGAGATTATAACCGTTCAAAAATTCACAGTCAACAGGATGAACATCCTAAAAAAAGCGGGAAGAGCTTATGCTCTCCCCGCTTTGACTTGCCAGGGGTTGGCTTCAACAGGCTCAAGGAAATAATTTATCCCCGAAAAAATACTATTGACTCCACTGAAAAAACTACCGTGCAGGTGTTCCCGCCGGAATATATGGGG
>CALCSH010000374.1 GCA_937893815.1 uncultured Anaerolineae bacterium
CCGCTGGTGCCATTGAAACTGGGTGTCTTCCAGGAATTGCGCAATGCTGTCCTGACGGGTGACCCCTATCAGGCGCACGGCTGGTTTATTTCCCGGCAAAATCCAATCCAGTCGCTGCCCGACCGCAGCAAAACACTCGAGGCCTTTGGCAAAATGGATTTCATCGCCACCGTGGACATCATTATGAATGACACGGCCTGGTATTCGGATGTTGTCTTGCCCGAAGCATCCTATCTCGAACGCTATGATCCGCTTCTACCGGTGGGTAACAAAGCCTTCATTCGGCAACCCGTAGTAGAGCCGCAAGGTGAAGCCAAATCGGCCTTGTGGATTTACAAGCAGTTGGGCGAACGTCTCGGTCTTGGCGACTTCTTCCAATATGAAGATGAAGAAGATTATATTCGCCAGCAACTTGAACCATTAGGCGTAAGTCTCGAAGAAGTCAAAGAAAAAGGTTATGCCGAGATGCCGGAAAGCGAGCATGATGGTGAAATTACCTTCAACACGCCTTCGGGCAAAATTGAAGTCTATTCTGAGACCTTGAAAAATGCCGGTTTCTCGCCCTGGCCCACCTGGGAAGAACCGCCTTTTCCCACTGCTGATGAGTTTTACCTGCTGACCGGTAAAGTAGCGCAACACACCCAGTTTGGCACACAGAATAATCAATTGCTGCATAAATATTCCGATGAGCCGCGTCTGTGGATGAATGCCAAGATCGCCGCAAAGCTGGGCATCGAGGATGGTGACTGGGTGGAGATCACCAGCCCTGTGGGGAAAGCCCACAGCCTCTTGCTGGCCACCGAGGCCATCCGCCCCGATTGTGTGTATCTAACGCCGGGCTATGGGCATATCTCCAAGGGGCTGAAAACAGCCTTCGGAGTTGGCGCCAGCGATTCGGCGCTGCACGTCACCTACACCGATCCAATCAGCGGTGGTCAGGCGCTCAGCCAGACGTTCGTAACGGTAAAAAAGGCTTAGAGGTGCTGCCATGACAGAAATCAAACATCACGCCTATCTCTTTGACGCCACGCGCTGTATCGATTGCCGCGCCTGTATGGTGGCTTGTAGTGTGGAAAATAATATTGCCATGGACAAAACCCGCATCTGGGTGGCGGGGATTGGCATCAAGGGTGAATATCCCAATCTGGAACGCGGCTCGATGGTTTATCACTGTATGCACTGCGAGCATCCCGACTGCATGTCGGCCTGCCCTGTGGGTGCGTACACCAAAGCTGAAGACGGTCCAGTGATTTACAACCCTGAGGTATGTATCGGCTGTCGCTATTGCATGAACGCTTGCCCGTTTGGTGTACCGCATTTCGATTACGACAAGGGCATCATTGATGGCGCCTTTATCGATAAATGCACCTTTTGTCCCCAGCGAATCTATAACGGACAGGAACCGGCCTGCGTGCAGACCTGCCCCACCGATGCCCTGGAATATGGCGAGCGCGATGAGCTGATTGTCAAAGCTCGCGCCCGTATCGCCGCCCATCCTGATCGCTATATCGACCACATCTATGGCGAATTCGAAAATGGTGGCACATCCTATTTGATACTCTCACACATCCCGTTCAATGAGCTGGGACTGCCGGATTTGCCTGCAGAGCCAATTAGCGAAGTTAGCGAAAAAGTCATGGAAATGACCATTCCATTTGCCCTGAGTTGGGGAGCGGTATTGAGCGGCGTTGCGGCTGGCGTGCATCTGTACAATAAAAATAAAGAAGAAAAAACCGCAGCCGAAGAGAACACGGAGGCCACGAAATGAAACTCAATCTCACCGTTCAACCGCGTTTTCGCCTGAACTTTCGTCCACTGGTTTGGGTTTTGCTAGCCCTGATGGGAATTGCCTTCGTGATCGCCATGATCCGCTTTGCTAATGGGATTGGCCCGGTGACGAATTTGAGCAATGCCTACCCCTGGGGATTCTGGATCAGCTTTGATCTGTTCACTGGGGTTGCCATTGGCAGCGGTGCTTTTGTGATGGCTGCCATCGTCTATATTTTTGAGCTGAAAGAATTCCAACCTTTGCTCCGACCGTCGGTGTTGACCGGTTTCCTGGGCTATATTATGGTTGTGGTAGCTTTGCTGGTAGACCTTGGTCATCCCGAACGTATCTGGTATATGATGATACACACCAATCACACTTCAGTGCTGCTTGAAATTGGCATCTGTGTGATGAGTTATCTGACGGTGCTGGCCATCGAGTTTGCGCCGGTCATCTTCGAGGGACTTAAATGGGAAAAATGGGCGCATCTGTTGCACAAGTTCATTATGCCATTTGTCATCCTCGGGGTTGTACTCTCCACTCTGCACCAGTCTTCGCTTGGATCGTTGCTGCTGATCGAACCTACCAAGTTATTCCCATTATGGTGGACGCCAATCCTACCGATTGAGTTCTTCATCTCAGCCATTTCTATTGGCATGGGGATGATTATCCTTGAATCCTCACTCAGTTCCTTATATTTTAAACGTGGCCTCGAACTCCACCTGCTTGAAAAACTTGGCCGGGCCGTCCCGGTTGCGTTGGGAATATACTTGTTGGTTAAATTTGTGGAAATCTTCATAGCCGGTGACGCACACTTTCTTTTCACCAGTGGCCTGATGAGCCTCTTGTTCTGGACAGAAATCCTTGTCGGCGTCATCATTCCGATGGCACTGTTTTCGAGCAAGCGAATTCGCCAAAGCGCCAACGGCATCCTGATTAGCGCTATCATCCTGCTGGTCGGCATGATCCTGAACCGTTTCAACGTGAGTTGGTTTGCTGTGCAACATGCCGATCCGATCACCTATCTGCCGACGTTTATGGGAAATAATATCCACTATTGGCCGTCCCTGTCGGAAGTTTTAGTCTCTGTTGGCATCTTCTCGGCAGGTATTCTGGTATTTGGAATGGCGGCTAAATATTTGCCGCTTTTTGACAACGAACACCCGCAGCACGCGGCGGGCGATTAAGCGCTATCTGATACGCATACTCTACGCTTGCCTCCGCTTCGACGGGCACATCCCATCCCAACAAAACCTCCCGCTGATGTATGGCGGGAGGTTTGCACGCAGCCTGGTGAGTGATTTCAGTGCCATGCTACCAACAAAAAACAAAAAACAGATGAGACCCAGTTTCTTCCACCACCTGCACCCCCCTACGACCCCGGCCGCACAAGCGCGCTGGCGTTACACCCTGGGCGCAGGCGGGACAGCTTTCTTTCTCATGCTTATCATCGGTGTGACTGGAATTTTAGAAATGTTCTATTACATTCCTAATTCGCAGGAAGCTGCTCTCTCTGTGCAAATGATTACCTATCATGTCCCTTTTGGTGGGTTGATCCGCAATTTACATTACTGGGCTGCCCAACTCTTGCTCATCGTCACGGCGGTTCATCTCGTGCGGGTGGTATTCACCGCGGCTTACAGCCGTCTTCGCCGTTTCAATTATTTGCTGGGCTTGGCGCTGTTTATCCTGATCATTTTGCTCGATTTCACCGGCTACATTCTGCGCTGGGACGAGGGCGTCTGTTGGCCGCTTATCACGGGCACCAATTTACTCAAAACAATTCCGTTGATGGGGAACTACCTGTACAGCATCGCCGTTGGTGGCGGTGAGGCTTGCTCCAGCGCTCTGATTCGTTTTTATACCTGGCATATTTTCGGGTTGGTTTTGCCTGTTGTGGTTTTGAGCATCTGGCACGCCTTCCGCGTCCGACGCGATGGCGGAATCGCTGTGCCGCCGCCTGACTTGCGTACCGATCATTCCCGCATTTCACGCGATGAGTTGGTGCGCCGAGAAGTGCTGGCAATATTAATGATCGGAATTCTTCTTATCTTGTTGGCAAGTTTCATCCCCGCGCCGATTGCACCTGCCATGATGGGCAAGCCAGGCCTCCGCGTTGAAGCCCGCGCCCCCTGGTTTTTCCTGTGGGTTCAGCAAATGCTCAAATGGGGCGATCCATTCATTTTCGGCGTGGCGATTCCACTTGGCCTTTTTGCGGTGCTTGCTTTTATTCCGTATATTTTCCCCCAACCCGCTGAATCTGACATTGGTCGCTGGTTGCCTGCATCCAATCGCCCCGCGCAGATAGTCGTCAGCGTGCTTGCGCTGATTATTCTCGCGCTGACGGGTTTATCGTTGCTGCCTGCGTAGAGTGGGAGTATCCCGCTGTGTGAATTACCTCATGAATAAATTGATTACTTTCGCTGCTGGTTTCCTGCTTCTATCCCTGGCTCTGGCCTGGTGGTTGGATGCGCGCCAGCCGCTGGCCGTTGAAATGATTCCAAGCCTTTCCGGCCAGCCCGAATATTGCCTCACCTGTCATGCAGATTTGTCGGAAATTAGCTCTTCGCATCCGGTGGAGGTCTTTGGTTGTGTCAGTTGTCATGGCGGGGAACGATTGGCCCTCGACGCAGACCTGGCCCACAGTACGATGCGAGGCGGTGCAAACCCGTCCGATTTATCTGTGGTGGAAAGCTCATGTGGTGGGAGCAACTGCCATTCCGGGAGTGAAGCCGAAGGGCGCGACCATATTCAGCGTGTGATGACAAGCATCCAGTCTACTTACGCCGGTGCGATTGCCAGCATCCGCTACACGTTTGGCGCACAGCTTGACCTGAATCCAATATTTGGAATCAAGCCCATCATCGATGCGCAGACCCGAACCGGGATTACCGCGTTGGGTGCGTTTGATCCTGCCAGTGAGAGTCACCCCTCCATCCAGCAATTTGGCGAAAATTGCCTGACTTGCCACCTTAACGCTGATCCGCTGGAAGGCTCGGCTTACGCCCGCCAGACAGGTTGTGCCGCCTGTCATTCGACCGCGGGGCATACTTTTACGACTGCCATTCCCTATACCCAATGCAACACTTGCCACAATCGCGGCAATTACGATTTGCGGACAATGAACTTTGTGGAACGTGGCGACCAACCTGTAAAGCGGATTGATGATTACTACCAGCCCATCGCTCAATTCACACAATGCGAATACACCCTCGACTGCGTAGACTGCCATACGCGCAAGGAAGCGATGGGTGATGGTGACATTCACGCCAATCAAAAAGACATCGAGTATGTGCAGTGCAAAACCTGTCACGGCACACCAACGGAGGCGCCGCTGACAAAAACCTTAACCGATCCGGATGAGCTTGCATTCCGCTTAGCATTGCTCAATCCTGTCGTTGATTTGCAAATTGGCGACACGATCCTGATTTCAGAGCAGGGCGAGCCGTTTTGGAATGTGCGTCACTTGCCAGATGGAAGCTTCGAGATGGTTGGAAAAGTTACGCGGCAATACTTCACCTTTCGGCCCGTGATGGAGAGCGGATGCACCCAATCGGGCGAAGACCAGTCGTCGGCGTATTGTCATGGTTGCCATGCGGTGGAGTGATAAGCATGTCTGATCTTTCACGCAATGGCTTTCTCAAACTCGTGCGCGGCGGCTTTCTCTGGCTGAGTGCGGCGCTTGGCCTCGGCGGTTTGTTGCGTTTCCTGAACTATGATCCCAACCCCGCGCCGCAATCGGAATTTGACCTCGGCCCCGCGACAAACTTCCCCCTTGGCACCCGAACTGGCATCGCCGATGGGCAGTTTGTTCTCATCCACGATGAGTTGGGGTTGCGCGCCATCAATACAACTTGTACGCACCTGGGATGCCAGACGGCTCCCGGCCCTGATGGCTTTACCTGTCCTTGTCATGGCTCGCATTTCGACCTTCGCGGCGACGTACTCCAAGGCCCTGCAGCCAAAGCCTTGAACGTGCCGAGCGTGGAACTGAACGATGGTGGGCACCTTATTCTGCACGACTAATGAGACAACCTTATGATTGAAAACCCGATTATTTTTGATTTGCAAGCTAAACTTTGCCAGACCCTTGGCCAACAGGTGCGTTTGAAAATTATCAATCAGTTGAAAGATGGCCCTAAATGCGTTACATCCATCGCTGAATTGATAGAAATTCCGCAGCCTAGCGTTTCTCGCCACCTTCATGTCTTGCGTTCGGCTGGTGTCTTGACCCGGCAGCGCAAGGGGCAAGAAGTCTATTATGAAATCGCCAGCCCTAAAATTGTCGAAGTTTGTGAGATGATGCGAGAAATTTTGGCGGATCAAGAATTGTATCACCTGAAAATATTCAATCTTTTGCAGGAAGAAGCCTGAAAAATACGGTTGAAGCAAGGAAGTATGATCATGGCGAAAATACCCTCTCGTGCAAAGGATATACAAACAAAATTGGCAAATTGTCAACAAGATGCAACGTCGGCGGAATCGTTCGCCAAAGGCCCCGTTCAGGTTGGTGCTCGGATACGAGCGCTTCGTAAGCAGCGCGGCCTGACAATTCGTGCGCTGGCGACCCGATGCCAGATCAGCCCAAACACGCTCAGCCTGATCGAAAATGAGCGCACATCACCCAGTATTCGCACGCTTGGGCAATTGGCTCAAGGACTGGGTGAGAATATTGTTACGTTGTTAGCGCCTGAATCAGCGGAGCAAAGTGTGTTTTTTCAAAAAAGGGGTGAACGCCCCATCACCCCCTTTTCTAACGGAACCATTGAAGATTTAGGAGATGGCTTACCGCCTTTGGGGGTAGAGCCTATCCTGATTGAATTGGTGACCCACCAAACTGTATCGCAAGATGTGATCCATGCCGTGCGCGAATTTGTCTATTGCATTGATGGCAGTGTTACCTGTGTTATTTCCGGTAAAAAATACCCGCTTTCAGTTGGCGACAGCTTGCTTTTTGATGCTGGCGTCTGCCATCGCTGGGAGAATACGCACTCTCATCCCTCAAAGATGTTGGTGTTATTTTGCCCGATGAATGCGAAGCGTAAGTTTTGGGCAAATCGAGTGGAACAACATGTAGGACAATAACACCTTCACTTTTTATTCTCCGAACCCGCCCGACCTGTAGCGCATTGCCAGGGTTTGGCGGGCAGCCTAATGGCCAGGGTCCGCATAGAAATGTGCTGGCCTCCCGAAGTTCTTGCGCCACCCTCTCTCCCTTTGGGAGAAATCGAGGGCGCGGGCAGGAACCCAATTGGAAAGGAGACACGAACCGCCTACTTGCGCGGGGCTGTCTCTATTCCCCAGGAGACAGTTTTTATGAAACGCTTCACTTTTCATCTCATTTTCATGGCCATTTTTCTGGGTGCCTGTGCCGCACCTCAGGCCGATTCCACCACTCCAGATAGAATTGTTATCATTGATGCTCTGGAGCGCCAGGTGACTCTGCCTGCCGCCCCGCAGCGCATCGTGATTACTGGCAAAGCCCTTTTTATGATCGCCGACGCCGCCTATATCTTTCCCGCCGCGGCTGATCGGATCATCGGTCTGGGGGATGCCGGGCAGGGGGCCAACAATTTCATTGCCCTGATAGACCCGCAATACGAAGCCAAAGCCGTTCTCGCTGGAGATGCTGGAGCCGAGCAAATCGCCGCCCTTCAGCCTGACCTTGTCATTTTGAAGAGTTATTTGGCCGAAACCATCGGTCAGCCCATCGAGGAGATTGGCATTCCGGTTGTTTACGTGGATTTCGAAACTCCGGAGCAGTACGGGCGCGATCTGGCAATTTTCGGCCAGGTATTCCAGGATTCAGCCCGCGCCGCAGAAGCCGCTGCTTTCTATCGGGATAAAACCACCCAAATCCAGCAGGTTGTCGGGGAAAATGCCGCTGCGCCACGCGTTTTAATGCTCTACTATAATGACAAAGACGGAAATGTGGCATTCAACGTATCTCCCGCGGCTTGGATTCAATCCCGCATGGTTGAGATGGCTGGTGGCACCCCGATCTGGACGGAGGCGAATCTCGGTGGTAGTTGGACTCAAATTTCACTGGAGCAGATTGCTGCCTGGGATGCCGATCAGATTTTCATTATCGCCTACCGTCAAGACCCCACCGAGGTGGTTGCCACTCTGAAAACAGATCCCAATTGGCAAGCTTTACGCGCCGTGCAGCAAGAACAACTTCACGCCTTCCCTGGCGACTTGTATAGTTGGGATCAGGCCGACCCGCGCTGGCTGCTGGGGCTAACCTGGCTAGCCGGACAACTGCACCAAGAGAGTTTCCCCGATCTCGATATCTCTGCGGAAGCTCAGCAGTTCTACCAAAATCTATACGGGCTTGATACGGCCTTCTTCGAAACGCACATTCGACCCACCTTCATGGGAGATTTGCCCTAATGGATTTTGAGTCCGCCTTGCCGCGAATTCAGCACCGCAACCGCCGTCGTCAGCAGATTTTACTCATCCTGGCCGCGGGGTTGCTGGCTGCTGCGGGGTTATCATTGCTCTTGGGGCGTTACCCTGCCCCCGGCCTGATCTCCTGGAGCCAGCTTACCAGCGACAATTTGGCCGCCCGGCTGGTTTTTGGTTTGCGCCTGCCGCGCCTGCTCACCGCGTTGCTGCTGGGTGTAACTCTCTCCGCTGCGGGAATGGTGTTTCAGCTTTTGTTCACGAACCCCCTGGTTGAACCGGGCTTTCTGGGTGTTTCACAGGGAGCCGCTTTTGGCGCGGCCTTTGCAATTTTGTTCTTGGGCCATTCCATGATCGTGCTGCAATCTTCAGCCACGTTCTTTGCATTGGCCGGATTGGGTTTTTCGTACCTGCTGGCCCGTCGCCTGCGCTATGGCGGCTGGATTTTACGCCTCGTCCTGGCGGGAATCGCCGTTTCTGCGCTGTTCTCCGCCGGGTTGGGACTGCTCAAATATCTGGCTGATCCGCTCTCCCAGCTTCCCGAAATCACCTACTGGCTGCTTGGCGGGCTGGCTGGAATCACCTGGACGCGCTTTCTCTCTGTTCTCCCGGTGGTCTTACCCGGATTGGCAATCATTTATCTCTACCGTTGGCGCTTGAACCTGCTGGCGCTTAACGATGAAACCTCCTTTGCATTGGGCGCCACGCCTGGGCGAGAGCGATTGCTGCTGATTCTAGCAGCCGTGCTGCCCACGGCAGCCCTCATTTCCATAACGGGTATCATTGGCTGGGTGGGATTGATTATGCCGCATATTGCTCGCCGTTTGTTCGCTGCCGATACCCGTTTTGGCATGCCTGCCACAATGCTCCTGGGCGGTCTGTTCACGCTACTCTGCGATGATCTGGCGCGCACACTGTTGAGCGGGGAAATTCCCCTGGGTATCCTGACCTCCCTCTTCGGTGCGCTCATTTTCCTGGGGCTGATGATGGCTCAAAAATCCAGGGGAAAAGCATGAGTGGAACAATTCTTTCGTTTCAAGATGTCGTTTTTGGTTATCAGCGCTATAAAACACCCGTACTGCAGCAGTTGGATTTTTCGTTGCAACCTGGACGGGTGACGGCGATTTTAGGGCCGAATGGCGTCGGAAAGACAACTCTGCTCTACCTGGCTTTGGGGTGGCTGACTCCCTGGGATGGGGAGATTCAACTTCAAGATAAGCCATTGTCCCAGCATACCCGCCAGGAACGCGGCCGTTGGCTGGCTCTGGTTCCCCAGACTGAACATACCCCCTTCGATTACAGCGTCTTCGAATATGTATTGATGGGTCGCTCCCCACATTTGCCGCCTCTGGGTATCCCTGGGCAAGTGGATTACGAAGCAACCTGGCAGGCCATTGAACAGGTTGGACTAGCACACCTGGCCGATCAATCCGTCCCACAGTTGAGTGGGGGCGAACGCCAGTTGATGCTGTTGGCGCGCGCCATTGCTCAAAATCCACACTTACTCTTGCTCGATGAACCCACTGCTCACCTCGATTTGAGCAATAAAGCGCGCCTGATTCGCTTGCTGCGTGCGCTCCAGGCGCGTGGTACCACGCTGCTGCTGACCAGCCACGAACCCGAGGTGGTGTTGGCCGTAGCCGACGATGTGCTTCTGCTTGAAGCAGATGGTACTGCCTGTTTTGGCCCCATCGCGCAGATCTTTACCGCTGAAACCCTGAGCCGCATCTATCAGATGCCCATCCGTCTGGTGGAGGTGGAAGGCCGCCGACAGGTGCTATGGACATGAGCGCGCCGCCTCTTTGGTTGCTTACTGGCCACAGCGGGTTGGGCAAAACTACCTTTTGCGACCAATTGGCCCATACGGCACGCCATCAAGGCTTGCAGGTGGCTGGTTTGCTCTCGCCCTCCTGGATAGAGGCAGGACAAAAAGCTGGCATTTACCTCCAAGATTTGCGCAGTAGAGAGCAACGCCCACTGGCATACGCTACCCCCAACCCCAAAGCCGATCTGCGTTTGGGCCAATGGTATTTTGATCCTCGGGTTTTCGGTTGGGGAAACCGGCAGCTTGAAAACAGTTTACCCTGTGATCTGTTGATTGTAGACGAACTCGGCCCCATGGAATTCACCGCCGGGATAGGGCTGATTGCGGCCTTCGAACTTCTGGCGGCAGGGATATACCGGGCAGGCTGTGTTGTTATCCGCCCCTCACTGCTGGGGGAAGCCCATGCTCGCTGGCCGTGGGCCAAGGTGCTTCCTGTTGAGGATGCCAGCATCCCGAAAATATTGTCCGCACTTCACGGATAAAAATTAGCATTTGAATCGTAGCGGGTACATTCCCAGCAGCTTGCAGTGGGGTGATTCATAGTTGTTGCTACACGAAATATCCATCTTTGACTACATACGGTTTCGAAGTTATCCGTTAAAGTGAACGATTGAAATACTGGTATTTGTTTATTGCAAGATAGACTCCACTGAAAAAACTACCGTGCAGGTGTTCCCGCCGGAATATATGG
>CALCSH010000375.1 GCA_937893815.1 uncultured Anaerolineae bacterium
CTCGGCTTCTCCTTGCGTCTGGGTACGAACACAACCCATAGTTATGTGAAAAACCGGCCTATCAATTTGCCTGTGTTTGCAGCTGAACCAGACGGAGTACTGGAATTTGACTGGACTGCCGCGGACGGCGAATTCGCCTATCCCCTGGAGATTTCCAGTTCCCTTTACCGCGCCGCCGATATTGCCCCTTTGATTGTTAGCTTGCCATTTGCCAACCCCAATGAGTTGGAATATCAGATGGCGATTCGCACGAACGAATATTGTGTCACAATGCCCGGTCTGTTGTGTGCGCCACAATCACTTACGTTTTGTAATCCGGTTAATATTGTGCAACGCTTTTCGCCAAATCGATTTGGTGCAAGCGCGATTTATTCAAGTGAGCATCTGGCGAAATTATTTGACCAGAGATACCGGATTGATGTTGATGCGTACAGCGGTTTTGTTCCTGAAAGCTGTCACCAGGAAGTTGAGCTAAAATTCAACCGAGCGTAGCACGAAAGCGCCAGATTGTCAGGCAAGACCTGGTTTTATGTGAGGTTTAAAGGCGTCCATGAATATCGCCCTGAAACGATTTTATAAAAAAATTGGTCAATATGATGTGCTAATGTTGCTCATGATGTGGGGCATCTTGTATGGGCCGTATATTTTCTCTGGTGGATTTACCCAGGATGACTGGAGTTTTTTAACATTTCCGCACGATTTCACAAATTACTTTGATTATCAATGGTTTATATTATCAATATCCACACTGACTACCCGTCCCGCGATTGCCATACTAACGGGTATATGCTATTGGTTTTTTGGTACACATGCCTGGGCTTACCATCTGGTTAATTTAGCCTTTTTTGAAGGCAGCATATTGCTCTTTTATCAAGCCATCCGGAAAGCGTTTTCATCTGAGATTGCTTTTTTAACCACTGGATTGGCGCTGGTGTATCCGCTGGCTTCAACGACAGTATTTGCAGCTATTGCGATGAATCTAAATTTTGCGGCATTATTATGGAGTGGCGCATTGTATTTGGCGACGAAAAAGCAGAGTATCAAGGTTATCGTGCTAACTGCTTTTTTGTTGCTGCTTTCGACACTTGCTTATGAGGCTTTTATTCCCTTATTCCTCTTGAATATTCTAATCGCGTTTTTGTCTCAAGAAGACGCGCGCGCAAAACTCGCAAAATTAATATTTTCAATAGCACCTGTATTTGTAGCTATATCCCTGAAAGGGGTCTACCAAATTTATTTTGAAAAATTAATATTTGGAACACAATTTTCGCGGATACACATTCCTTCTCTGCTAGACATGCTTCATAAATTTAGTGTAAGCCTGAAATCAGGCGTTCGGATCACCCTGGTTGATTCTGTCAATATTTCAATCCGTGCGTTGAGCAATCTAAAGCTGTTGTCGCCATATTACCTTGTTATCGTATTTGTTTTTCTCGGAGGTTTT
>CALCSH010000376.1 GCA_937893815.1 uncultured Anaerolineae bacterium
ATCCTAAGAATCCAAACAAACATCCAGAAAGCCAAATAGCCACATTAAGGCATCTCTACCCGCTGGGATATGAGAGTACGCATCACCGCGGGGTGTATCTGCAATTAGTCTGGGCGGCCAATCAGTTGAATAACGGCTATTACAGTTGGCGCTCTGGACGACTGACCACGCTCAATTTACTGGATGGTACGATCGAACACCCTGATCCTTGGCAGACGGCGGCCAGTGTGGCGTTTCAGTATTATTTTTCATTGGCGCATGATGGTTTGAGCTTTCAGCACGATACCGGCCCCGAGGGCTTTGCCCAGACCTACCGGGCGCTATTCGGCGATCCGTGGGTGGACGTTCAGGCGCATATTCCGGGAAGTTTGCAGCAACCGGGGATGGTTTTGCCTTTTGAGCCAGGAAAGACCTGGGCATACACTGGCGGGCCGCATACCGGGTGGGGCACCGGCCAGCCCTGGGCCGCGATCGATTTTGCTCCACCCAGTGTGGCGACCGGATGCAGCAACTCCAATGAATGGGCTACCGCCGTGGCTGGCGGCGTGGTTGCTCGTACTGATACCGGAGTCATTGAAATTGATCTGGACGGCGATGGCGACACTCGCACCGGCTGGGTAGTATTCTATTTGCACATCGCCTCGCGTGACCGCCTGCCGGTGGGATCTGTCGTAGTGGCGGGCGACCCAATTGGGCATCCATCGTGTGAGGGCGGCACCAGCACCGGTACGCATATCCACATTGCGCGCAAATATAACGGCGAATGGATCGCTGCCGAAGGTGCACTGGCCTTCAACCTGGATGGCTGGGTTGCGCACAATGGCAGCAGCCCATATCAGGGGACACTGACGCGTTTCTCGCAAACTGTGATCGCCAGCGTCAATGCTGCTCATAAGAGCTTTATTACAGCCGAGAAACTCGAATGAGTGAATCCCTGGCGAAGATACCCCTACGTGGACCCCAGAAACCCAGTTTTAAGTTAGAAATAGCGAGGCTATTTTAAAGTGGTCTCCGGAACGTCATTTAAAAATATGCCCTTCTCCCGAAGGACGTTGGGACGATGTGAACCCCGATTGGGGCGAAAAATCTCTGATGATGTAGGAGATTCTTCGCTTCGCTCAGAGTGACATAATTTTCAAGAACTTTCCGGCAAATACTTAGGGGGAATATCAATAAAAATAAACATAACTTGAATATATTTAAGTATTACTATTGACATATCAATATTTTTGCGTACAATATTGGTTATATTGAAGTTGTATCAATTTTTATTCAAAAGGAGAGCGCCATGTTGTATGCGACACTCAGAATAGCGAAAATTCGCCAGCATCAGGCACTTGAAGATGCAGCACGTACTCATCCCGCAGCGGGACAGCCCGATTTTTTGGTGCATCTGGGAGCGTTGCTGATCACAATTGGGCGGCGCTTGCAGGCCCGGCATCAGTACGGCACGGTGTTGCACGCCAGCTAGGAAGCATTCTCACGCCCGGGGATACCGGTATGCAACCCTTTGGTAGGCTGGCACCTCCGGGCGTTTTTTAGTGAAAGGAAATATCCCATGCACAATCTCCCCACTCAATGTCCTTTTTGCGGCGGCGAAGTCACCGTCACCAAAATTTACTGCCGCGATTGTGATACCACCTACGAAGGCCGTTTTTCGGCAGGCGCATTTTTTACCCAACTGACCTCCAAGCAACTCGAATTTGTAGAAACATTTGTGCGTTGCGAGGGCAAAATCAATCGAATGGAGCAGGAGTTGAATCTTTCATATCCCACCATCCGCAATCGGTTGAATGAAGTGATCCGGGCCATGGGGCATGAGCCGGGCGGCTTTGAAGATACCGCGCTCTCGGAAGATGCCCGCCGCAAAGTGCTCGAAGACCTGGATGCCGGGATGATCGGCTACGAGGAAGCTATCCGTATGCTGGAAGATGGCGAGGCCTGATATGGTACAAAAATCACTCGAACTTGGTGCAACCCCCGAAATATTAATCGTGCAGGTTTCGGGTGAATTGCATGTGAAGGGCTGGAAGCGGCGCGAAGCCCTGATCAAAACAACCTGTGAAAATGAGATTATATTTGACTTGAGCGATGAAACGCTGCGAATCGACTGCCCGGAAGATTGTATTCTCTACGCCCCGCACGATGCCAAGCTTCATATTCAGCAAGTGGGCCAGTATGCGCGCGTGCAATCTCTGGATGGTAGTATTCAGATCGACAATGTAGGCGCGGGTCTGACGCTGCGCGATATTGGGGCTGCCAGCGTCAAAAATGTTGGGTCAGAATTTCTGGCTAAACGCGTGCACGGTGATTTGCGCGTCGGTACGGTTGGCGGCGGGGCGCGGGTGCGCGATATCGATGGGCAGTTTGCTGCGGAGAGCATTGGCGGCAACTTGCGCCTGAGCGATGTTAGCGGAGGGGTGAGTGCGATAATCGGAGCCAATGCTAAAATCGAGCTTTCGCCCGTTCCCTGGCAGGCGTATGCGATTACTGCGGGCAGTAATATTCGCTGCCATGTCCCCGAAGATTTGAATGCCGAAATTGACTTCTCCAGCGGGGCGCAAAAAATCCAACTTACCTTTCCCGACCGCAATGAAACCATCCATGAAGGCCATTACCATGCCGAATTTGGCGAGGGCGGCACAATGCTTCAGTTCAACGCCGGGGGCAAAATTGATCTGATTGGCGTGGATATGGATTGGGAGCGCGACGATGATAACTTTGAAATCCACCTGAATGAAGATTTCAGCCGCATGGCCGAAACGATCACGCGCCAAACCACCGAGCAAATCGAAGCGCATCTTGGCTCGCTCAACGAGCAGCTCTCTGGTCTCTCTAAAACCCTCGAAGATGCCGGTCTTTCGGCGGAGCGCTCCAACGAAATTCATCAGCGCCTCGAACACGCCCGTCGGCATGCTACTCAGCGCGCTCAGGTCGCCGCGGAACGTGCCCAGTCGAATTTGGAGCGCAAGCTGGCGGCTGTCCAGCGCAAGGCTACGCGCGAAGCTCGTAAAACCCCCCGTAAATCTTTTTCGATCGATGTCGACGCGCTGCGCTCAACTGCACAATCCAGCACGGATCCAGTCAGTGATGAAGAACGTTTGATGATTTTAAAAATGTTGCAGGACAACACCATCAGCGTCGATCAGGCTGAAGAGTTGTTGTCCGCGCTGGATGGGAAATAACCTTATGTCGCTCTCGGAAGAACGCAAACAAATATTGGGCATGATAGATCAGGGGATTATTACCGCTGAACAAGGATTCAATCTGCTGCAAGCCCTGGATGGAACAGCGGACGAAACCGACTCGCTCGGTGAGGATACTGCTACCGAAGTGGAGATTCTCCCCGATGATAATTCTGGCGCAGACAGCATGGCCCCAGACGTCGAAGAGATTGCCCGCTGGAAACGCTGGTGGCTAATTCCGCTCTATGTGGGCGCGGGCGTCACGGCCTTCAGCGGTCTGCTGATGTACTGGGCATGGAGCGCATCCGGATTTGGTTTCTGGTTTGCCTGCACCTGGATGCCTTTTTTGATCGGCGTGCTGCTTTTGGCGCTGTCCTGGAACAGCCAATCATCCACCTGGTTGCATATCCGCATCCGACAAAAAGCGGGTGAAAACCCCCAACGCATCCATATCAGCTTCCCGACCCCGATTCGTCTGACAGCCTGGTTTATTCGCACCTTTGGGCATTTGATCCCCAACATGGACACCACCGGACTGGATGAACTAATCCTTGCCCTGGGCAACAACAAAACCGAAGGTACACCGCTCTTTGTCGATGTCCGCGACGGCGACGACGGTGAGCGTGTCCAGGTATTTTTTGGATAAACAAAAATGGATACCTACCACGGCAATTCCCAGAGACCCGATAAAGAATCAAATACAAAACAGACTCCACTGAAAAAACTACCGTGCAGGTGTTCCCGCCGGAATATATGGGGGT
>CALCSH010000377.1 GCA_937893815.1 uncultured Anaerolineae bacterium
GCTGGCCTGGTTCGAATCCCAAAGATGCCGAGTTTTTTGAACGCGTACGCAAAATAGAATTTCTTCATGCGAAAGTGGCCGCCTTTGGCTCCACGCGCAAGAAGAACAGTCCAACGGAAGGCGACCCCAATCTTCAGGCTTTGGTGGATGCCCAAACTCCGGTGGTGACCCTGGTGGGCAAAAGTTGGGATCTGCACGTGTATGATGTGCTTGAAACCACTCCCGAAGAAAACCTGGCGATGATCGGTGAGAGTGTGGCGTATATGAAGGGGCTGGGCAAAGAAGTTGTCTATGATGCCGAGCACTTTTTCGACGGCTACAAAGCCAACCCTGATTACACGCTGCAAACATTGCGCGCCGCTGCTGAAGGTGGTGCCGATATATTGGTGTTGTGTGACACGAATGGTGGTTCCCTCCCCTGGGAAATCGAAGAGATTACGGCGTTTGTAGGTGAGCGGTTTGAAACGCCGCTGGGAATCCACACCCATGATGATGGCGGCAACGGGGTGGCGAATACACTTGCCAGCGTGCGCGCTGGGGCGGTGCAAGTACAGGGTACAGTCAACGGCTACGGCGAGCGCACCGGCAACGCCAACCTATGTACGATTATTCCCAATTTGCAATTGAAAATGGGTCTGCGTTGTGTTTCCGATGATGATTTAGCGCATCTGTCTGATTTATCGCATTATGTTGCCGAAGTTGCCAACCAGCCGCCGAATCCTTATCACCCCTTTGTTGGTAAAAAAGCCTTTGCACATAAAGGCGGAATCCATGTGGCGGCAGTGCTCAAGAATGAGTTTTCTTACCAGCATATTGACCCTACGTTGGTGGGCAATCAGCGTCGCACGTTGGTCTCGGAACTCTCCGGGCGCGGCAACGTGGTGGATAAAGCGCGCGATTTTGGCGTGGAAGTTAATAAAGAGCAAGCGGCCGAAGTGGTGGAACGGATTAAGGAACTGGAAGCGCAGGGTTTTACCTTTGAGAGCGCTGAAGCTTCAGTCAATTTGATGATGCGCCGCATGCAGCCGGATTACGAGAAGCCCTTTGAGTTGATTGATTTCATGGTGGTGGTTGAGCACCGTCAGGGGCGCGGTCTGTTAGCGGAGGCAACTGTCAAGGTGCGGATTGGTGACACGGTGTATCATACGGCCGCCGAGGGCAATGGCCCGGTCAACGCCCTGGACGCGGCTTTACGCAAGGCATTGATCGACGTGTACCCGGATTTGGTTGATATTCGCCTGGATGACTACAAGGTGCGTATTCTTGACAGCGAGAGTGGCACAGCAGCCAATGTGCGCGTGTTGATTGATACCAAGAATGGCAAACAGCGTTGGAGCACGGTTGGAGCGAGTACCAATATCATTGAAGCCAGTTGGCGTGCTCTGGCCGATAGTATGGAATGCGCCATCCTCAACGGGGGCTGCTGTGGCTAAATTGGTAGAAAACAATCATAAAAACACGAAGGCCCAAAGTTTTTTGAGTCTCTGGGAATCCCCGTGGTAGTTATCCTCAAATGTGGGGTTTCTCACGGCAGGTCCCAAAGAGTCAGTTTTTTCTTTGTGCCTTTGTGGTTTAAAAAAGGAAAATTATGAAAGCGAATATTGTTTTACTCCCCGGTGACGGAATTGGCCCGGAAGTGGTTGCCGCGGCCCAGAGTGTCCTCGAAGCGGTTGGACAAAAATACGGCCATACGTTTGAAATGAGTGAATATCTGATCGGCGGGGCGGCGATTGATGCCACCGGCAATCCGCTCCCCGAAGAGACCTTAGCTGCTTGCCAGCACGCCGATGCGGTGCTGCTGGGCGCGGTCGGTGGCCCCAAATGGGATGATCCTACGGCTGCCGTTCGCCCCGAGCAAGGTCTGTTGGGATTGCGCAAGAAATTGAGCCTGTTCGCCAATTTGCGCCCGGTGGTGCCACAAGCCGATTTGCTTGCTGCATCGCCGCTGCGCCCGGACCTACTCGATGGCGTGGATTTATTGGTGGTGCGCGAGTTGACCGGCGGTATTTACTTTGGCGAGCCGCGCGGGCGGCGTGAAGTCAACGGTCAGTGGGAAGCCTTCGATACAATGATCTACTCCGAGAGCGAAGTGCGGCGGGTTGTGCGTCTGGCTTTCGAACTGGCGCGCGGTCGGCGTAAAAAGGTGACCTCGGTGGATAAAGCTAACGTGCTCGATTCATCACGTCTCTGGCGGCAGGTAGCTGCCCAGGTGGCCGCGGAATATCCCGACGTAAAATATGAAGTCTTGCTGGTCGATGCGGCTACCATGCACCTCATCACCCGCCCAGCGAGTTTCGATGTGATGGTCACAACGAATATGTTTGGCGATATCCTCACCGATGAAGCCTCCGTGCTGACTGGCTCCATGGGCAACCTGCCCTCCGCCTCGCTTGGAGCAGATGAAAACCGCCTGGGAAAACCACGTGGCCTCTACGAACCGATTCATGGTTCCGCACCCGATATTGCTGGGGAGGGAATTGCCAACCCTATTGGGACGATTGTCTCGGCGGCAATGTTGCTGCGTCACTCGCTGGGGATGGAAACGGAAGCTCAAGCAGTTGAAAACGCGGTCGATGCGTCCATCCGTGCGGGTTACCGCACGATTGACCTGGCGCGTTCCGGCGAAAAAACGGTCAATACAGTGATGATGACTGAAGCGATTGTCAAATTGGTCTGAATATGAAACCACAGATTGTTTTTCAGGGCGAACCTGGTGCGTATAGTGAGTTAGCGGCGTTTGAGTATTTTGGTTCCGGGATTTCTCCGTTGCCGTGTGCGTCCTTCGAAGATGCCTTTGCCGCCGTGGCAGATGGCACCGCTCGATATGGCCTGCTGCCGATTGAAAATTCGCTGGCGGGCAGCATCCATCGCAATTATGATCTGCTGCTCGAGTCGGATTTGTCGATTGTTGGAGAGTATCATTTGCGCGTCAGCCATTGCCTGATGGCGCTACCCGGCACTACATTATCGGATGTGCATCAGGTACATTCGCACCCACAGGCGCTGGCGCAATGTAAACACCGCCTACGCCAGATGGGCGTCGAAGCCATTGTTGAGGCCGACACCGCGGGCAGTGCCCGCATGATCAAAGAACGCGGCGATACAACTGCGGCGGCACTGGCATCCAAACGCGCCGCGGACGTCTATCAATTACAAATCTTGCAAGAAAGTATGGAAGATAATCCGGCCAATTACACGCGTTTTTTGGCACTGACGGCTCAAACGACTCAGGAGCATACAAAAGGGGATTTTAAAACTTCGATTGTTTTTAGCTTGCAAAATCAGCCCGGAGCTTTGTTTAAAGCGCTGAGCGTCTTTGCCTTACGCGATATTGACCTGACCAAGATTGAGTCGCGCCCGATTCAAGGCAAACCCTGGGAGTATATGTTCTACATTGATTTTGCCGGTCATGCGGATTCCCAATCGGGGCGGCGGGCGCTGGATCATCTGGAAGAGTTGGCAGCATATCTGCGCGTGTTGGGGTCGTATCCACGCCATCGAATCGTTTGAGAGAAACCCCTGGGGGTCCGGGCTATGGTATAAAGGGGGCTATGAAATTTCGCTTTTTCTTCATTAGTGCAATTAGCCTGGGACTAGCGGCTTGCATACCCGAAGCGCGGGTTGTTGAATTAACCCCCTCGGCAATTGCTACCTCCACCGCGGCAGCCACCCCAACGCTTGTCCCGACAGCCACACGCACACGGATGCCCTCCGCTCCGAGCGTGACTCCCACATTCACCCAATCCCCGCCCACAGCAACATCCACTCCTGAAGATTGCAATCAGGCATCGGTGCTTGAAGATGTCACCGTCCCCGACGGCTCTGTCGTGAAGCCTGGCGAAATATTTCTTAAAATTTGGCGTGTGCAAAATACCGGTTCGTGTACCTGGCAGTGGGGGCGTTTTTGGCTGGCCTATGCGAGTGAAAACCAGTTGAACGGCCCCGATCTGGCGCGGGCTTATTTTTACCCGCCGCAGCCATTGCTGGATTTGGCGACCCTGGGCAATGACGATTGGAGCGGAATGCTTGGCGATGTCGCCCCCGGTGAGGCGGTTGATATCCCTTTGCTGCTGAAAGCGCCTGACAACCCTGGCGTGTATCGCAGCCATTGGGTTTTGCAGGACGATGCCGGAAATCAACTTGTGCTGATGTGGGCGCTGATTGTGGTGTCCGGCGAGAAACCTTTTTACCAACCGGATTGGTCGGGCGCCTGGCTGAATGCCAATACCTGGTTCCTGAATGGATTGGTAGACCCCGGCGTGCTGGTTGTGGAACAGCGCGGGGAGGCAATTTTTGGCTATTTCTACCCCCGCGGTGGCCCCTCGGATGGCGATCTGGTGTATGTATCCGGCCAACTATCCGAAGATGGTACGCAGGTACATGGTGTGTTCAGCATGGTCTGGGATGAGCCGGTTGATTTTCAGTGGACGATGAGCGCCAATCAGCAGCAGTTTGATGGCGTTATCGCCCCGAATCGCCTGGATATTGGCGGTGCTTGGTGCGGTGGGCGCAATGGGAACGTACCACCACTCTGCGCACCATAGGATTTAACGCAAGGGCGTAAAGCTGTAAAGGTTATCGGGTCTCTGAGATTTCGCAAGGTAAAGCCCAGATTTGGGGGTGTG
>CALCSH010000378.1 GCA_937893815.1 uncultured Anaerolineae bacterium
AAAAAACCAAGAGTTGCGCCAGCAATGGCAAGCGTCAGGATTAAATTTTCGCCATTTCCACTCTGCCAAAAGAAATAAATCATAAATCCGGCGACCATCAACGCAGTACCGCTGGACAAACCATCCATATTGTCCAACAAATTGAGCGCGTTGGCGATACCCACCATCCAAACAAATGAAACTGCGATATTCGCGATCTGCCACGGGAAAAAATAGGTGACATTTCCCGAAAAAATCACTGCTGAAGCCGCCAAAAACAAACCCAGCAATTTCGTTTGCGGTGACAAGTTATAGAAATCATCAATCATACCAACGATAAATGCAATGGCAGCACCCGCCACCAACCCTAATGGCAAGCTCCCCCATTTGCCCGACAAAGCCAGAGCCGCGATAAATCCAACAAATATACCAACTCCACCCAGATAGGGGGTGGGCTTGCTATGCCACCGGTCTGCGCGCGGCTGAGCGACTTTGCCCAAGCGTCGCGCGATAATTTTGATCAAAGGCATCACGCCCACACTAATGACAAGCGCAAGTAAAAATGTCAACCACGGCATCCTAGCTCTCCTGATTCAACTTTAACAATGTTGACATAGAATACTGCCTACTCTGACAAAAGACCCATCTCTTGATATAGATTAATATAGCGCGATAATATCAGCTTTTGATCAAAGCGGTCAACGGCGATCTGACGACTCGCCCGTCCCATTTCCAGGCGCATGTTGGTATCCGTAATTAGTGATAGCAGTGCTTGGGTCAAATTTTCCTCGTTGACCTTTGGGATCAAATAACCGTTTTTCCCTTCGTCTATAACCATTCGGCAACCTTCGATGTCGGAGCCAACCAGGGGCAATCCAGTGGCCGCCGCCTCTAAAAGAAAAAGCGGAACGCCCTCATTATACCGGCTCGGTAAAACAGCAATATCAACCTGTTTGAGCAGTGCCGGAATATCGCTGCGGTGCCCCAACAATTCTACTATCCCTTCTTGTTGCCATTTCTCTAAGATAGATGCAGGCACACTATCGGGGTTGCCCGCATCGGGTGCACCGGCCAACCAAAAGCGAGCCGAGATATGACTCTCCTTGATCTTCCTGGCCGAATCCACAAATTCAGCCACGCCCTTGTCCCACAACAGGCGAGCCGCCATAAATACGATAGGGGGGGAATCGGTACGGTTCGGGTGGTATCCCGGCTGGTAATCCATCAAATTCACGCCTGTGCCTGGGATGAGCGTAGTGTCTTTTTCATCCACGACGCCCAGCGATACTAGATGTTCCAAATCCTGCTGGTTTTGGAAGGCTGTATGGAATCCATCCCCACGCAATGCTCGGCGTAAGATTGGGAGTACAATATTTCGCAAGTATTTGGCTTTTCGCGCATCGCTAAAAAGATAACCCAGTCCTGTAAAATTATTAATTACAACCGTGCCATGTGCCGCCCGAGCGGCCAAGGAACCATACAGTATGGGCTTGATCGTGAAATGATGCACGGCGACTGGGCGCAACTGGCGGTATATTTTATACAATTCAATAATGGAGCCGAATTCATGCCACGGGTAAATACTACGTCGATTGAGGTTCCAGGCCTGCCAGGTAAAACCCATTGCCTGGAGTTGATCTGTGTATTTGCCAGGAGGACAGACTAAAATAATATTAAGTCCGCGTTCTTCTAAGATGCGCGCTAATGGCAATCGAAAATTGTAAAGTACCCAATCCCAATTGGCAACCATTAATACCGGCAAACTCTTCGTTGAAGCGCCGTGTAAAAGGTTTAGTCGCCGATATAACTGCATATATTGAGCCAGGATCGCTCTTTGGTCAAAACGCTCCTCCGCTACACGGCGACTCTCGCGTCCCATCCGATGCCGCAAATCCACATCTAGCAATAGGGAAATCAGTGCATTTGTGAATGCAATAGGATCGCCTTTTTCCACCAGAAAGCCATTCAGACCTTCATCCACGATCATGCGGCAACCTTCAATATTGGATGCGACGATCGGCAAGCCCGTAGCAGCTGCCTCCAAGAGAAAGAGAGGCACGCCTTCGTGGTAGCTCGGCAAAACAGCAATATCCGCTTGCTGTAGTAATTCAGAAATATCACTACGATGCCCTAATAATTCAATCACATCCTCCGAGCGCCATTCTGCTAAGGTTTCTTCTGATACGCTAGCCATATTGCCTGGATCTGGCGCGCCTGCTAACAAAAATCGTCCCGGAATGCCTTTTGCTTTGATCGTTCGCGCGGCTTCAACGTAAACACTCAACCCTTTATCCCAAAGCAAACGTGCGGCCATTAGCACCACAGGTTCAGGACGATTGGAGTCAAGATTTTGCGCGGGTTGGTAATCCGCCAGATTAACACCACTCCCAGGAATTAGCGAAACATCGTCGATAGAAACCGCGTCCAAAGCGACCAAGTGTTCCAAATCGTGTTCATTTTGAAATGCAGTATGAAAACCTTTTCCACGCAAGGCTCGCTTTAAAATCGGCAAAACGATTCGCCGCAACCAAATCGCTTTGCGTGCATCGCTAAAGAGATAACCCAAACCTGTGAAATTATTAATCACTATTGTAATTTGAGCGAATCGAGCCGCTAATGAGCCATAAAGTATCGGCTTGATCGTAAAATGGTGGACGGCAACAGGGCGCAAATCGCGGTAGATTTTATACAGATCAATAACGGAAAGAAACTCCCGCCACGGATATAGACTGCGGCGGTTGAGATTCCATGGCTGCCACTTGAAACCCAATTCCTGAATCTGTTCGGTATAGCGACCCGGTGGGCAAACCAGAATAACATTTTGCCCATTTTTTTCGAGTTCGCGGGCCAGCGGTAAGCGGAAGTTGTAAAGCACCCAGTCCCAATTGGCCACTAGTAAAATAGGCGAATATACCGAAAAATCACTCATTAAAATTTGCTTAACGCCCCCTGAGAAATTTGCCCCCAAGACTCGCATCCCCGGCCAGACCACATGATGAAAGCCGCCCGATGCCAAAACAATCACAATCATCCAATAGGCATAACGCATCCGGAATAAGGCCCCCATATTGACCACCACGATACCCAGGGTTACGAGGCTAATGCAAGCGACAATCACAAGATACCAGGTTGAATATTTGCGCCGAGCCTGCCAAATCCCAACACCGGCCATCGCATAAACAACATACATCCACAAGGTTTCTACGCCACTCAGCACCCGCGGCGACATTCCAATCATGCCTTTCTCAAACCACATATTAGGAAAAGGAGCAAAAAAACCGATTGCAGCAGCTCGAGGCAGATATTTAATCAGACTACCCAAATTGGTGATGCTATAATGAATATCAATATTCGATCCGGCAGTGGGATAAAAGGTAATAAACCGCTCACGCGCATCGCTAATATCCGCAACAACGGAATTAAGTTGATCAAACAAACCACCCTGCAGACCGGGAATATATTCCGGAAAAGCTGCCATGAGTATGAAGATTATGGCACCAACTGAAAATGATAAAAGTAGGATTTTTTTGTTTCCAGGGAATTTAAGAAATAATTTTTGGAGAAGAATTCCGATCAGTCCAACCGCAATAATTGCCATCGTCAACGGCTTGCGGTTGCTGTTTTCCAACATCGTAAACAAAATCAGCAAAGCCAAAATATACAAAATGGAACCGAGCAAAATAGTTTTTTGTGATAGTTTGTGCCGGAACCAATACGCTGTCGCTAATAAAAGTACTAACGTACTAGCGACAAACAGCGGAGTTTTTAATAGTTGGGTTGTATGAATTACAAAAGATGGCCATATCCCGACAACAACGGCTGCTATCAAACCGGATTGATGGTTAAATATCTCTTTCGCCAGCGCATAGACCAGATATATGGTTACCAGATAGTAAAACAAATTTATAATTTCAGCGCCAAAAATCGAAAATCCACATATTGGACTGAGCAACACATACGATAGGGCGTAGATTTTGATATGCAATTCAAAGGAATTCGAGATTAAAGGTGTCAAACCTTGGTGATAAATCGCACGCACTAAATCCTCAATTTGCTGAATATAGGGGATATTATCGATGTTAAATGTGCCAACCCCCTGGCTGGTAAATAGACCCGGTATCCATTGCGTGTTTCCAACCCAAAGAATAAAACCAACAAAGGCGATATGAAAAATAGCGCTAACGATCAACAGCCACCGAATTTGAATTTTTTCTAAATCGGTTGTTTGAGGGTTGGATTGCGTTTTCTGAAGGTTTGTTGCATTCATCGATGAATCGGATTTCACATTACACCTGGTCGAGCCAGGCCTGGAACATTAAAATATCCCAAAGGTAGTATTGCCAGTTTCGCTGCCCGGAGAGATGCTCCTGCCATTTTTGGCGGATGGGGTCCGAGTTGAAATAGCCTTCTTGTTTCAAGCGATCTTCACGCAGATATTCTTCGGCCCAGTCGCGTAATGGGCCGCGCAGCCAAATATCAATGGGGACGCCAAAGCCCATTTTGGGGCGTTCCGTCAATTTTCGGGGCACATAACGATAGAGAATTTGGCGTAATATCCATTTGCCCTCATCACCGCGCACTTTCATGTTCAATGGCAAACGGGCTACAAATTCAATAATTTCATGATCGTCCAGGAAAGGAGCGCGGGCT
>CALCSH010000379.1 GCA_937893815.1 uncultured Anaerolineae bacterium
TCTGCGCTCTCCGCGTTCTCGGCGGTGAAGGGTTTTTGCAGTAGAGTCATCTTTGCGTCTCGGCAGCTTTGCGTTAAAACTCATGCGGCACAAGTGTACCAAAGATAAATCGCTAATGAAATATGATTTTTGTGTTTCAGGGTAGAATAGAGGAACGAGCGAAGATATGAACACTCCTATCTCCAGTTCTCGCGGCTGCGTTGAAAAAACAGCCTGTAGCACGCCATTGATCCGTTTACAATCCGCTATGACCTACCAACTCCGCACAAAGTACGAAATCGCCCGCGATGACTTCCGCCGCGCCCGCCGCTTGGCTGCGACGAATGAAATCATCCGAAAGCTGCGCGGGCAACCAGTCGACTTGCTGCCTTTCGATGAGGTCAGCCAACATATTCACGCGCAAGATGGACATCAACGTGGGCTACAACATATTCCGCTGGAGGCGATTGTTGGCAGCGTCGGGCGGTATGCCGATTTCACGCGCGATTTTCTTCCGCGTTCGGGTGCGCTACAGGAGCGCTGGGCGCGCGTCAAATCCAAATTTCATAATCTGGAAGATATGCCGCCTATTCAGGTATATCAGGTGGGGGAGGTTTATTTTGTGCTCGATGGCAATCACCGCGTTTCAATTGCCAAAGAACACGGCGCTACGCATATCCGAGCCTATGTCACCGAGTTGGAATCCACGATTCAAATTACGCCTGAAACCGATCTGGATAGTATGATCCTGACGGTGGAACAGGCGGAATTTTTAGAGAAAACACATTTCGATGCACTGCAGCCAACCCCCGATTTACGCATTACCTCCCCGGGGAAATACAAAGTTCTCGAACAGCAAATTTTGAATCTTCATCAGCAGCGCGATCCTGAGCAAGAGCACGAGATTCCGTTCGAGGAGACTGCCCGTCTATGGTACCAAGATGTATATTTACCGGTTGTAGAAATTATACAAACGCACAGGCTGCTGGTAAATTTCCCTGGCCGCACGGAGACCGACCTGTATGTCTGGATTGTGCAACATCAAGAATTCCTGAGCGATGCTCTTGGATGGGAGATCAACCCGGAGGACGCGGCGATAGACCTGACAGATCAGTTCAGTTCGCGGCCAGATCGGGTGGCATTGCGCTGGAGAGATCGCATACTGGAGAGCGTGATCCCGGCCACGATGGAAGCCGGCCCGCGGGCTGGTGAGTGGCGACAACAACAACTCGACAAGCAGCGCCACAACAATCTTTTCTCCCGAATACTGGTAGCCCTGAGCGGCGCTCCAAACAGTTGGCAAGCCTTGGAACAGGCCATCGTCTTTGCACAACGCGAAGACGCCCAATTGCTCGGCTTGCACATTGTTCCCGATGAAAATGCGCTAACCGCGCCAGCCACCCAGATGGTGCGTCAGAAGTTCGAGGAATACTGTGAAGCAGCCAATATTCCGGGAGAATTGGCCATCGAAAGCGGCGAAATCACACCCACAATTATTGAGCGCGCCCGCTGGAGTGACCTGGTTGTCGTTCACCTGGCGCACCCGCCATCCCAGCAAATTCTAGGGCGCCTGGCTCCCGGCTTCCACCGCCTGGTACAACGCTGCCCGCGGCCGATTCTGGTGGTGCCACAATCATCCCCCGCACTGGATAATCTTTTACTGGCTTACGACGGCAGTTCCAAGGCAGACGAGGCCTTATTCATTGCCGCGTATCTTGCCGATAAATGGGATATCCCCCTGACAGTACTCATGGTTCTCACCGGGGAAAGTTTCCCCCAACGCGCCGCAGCCCGCGCCCGCGGGTATCTGGATACACACAAAATTATCGGCGATATCCATTTTTGCTACGGCCTGGTTGACGAGACAATAATCAATATTGCGCAAGAGGCCAGGAATGAAATGATTATCATGGGCGGATACAGCCGCACGCCCATGCTGGAAGTAGTTGTCGGGAGTTCGGTAAATCAGGTTTTGCGTGCGGCGACCTGCCCCGTCCTGATTTGCCGATAAGAGGATCGAAAGCAACAAAAGCGGACCTTGGGAATTCCGCTGGTCAGGTATATCGAATCACAGCTTGCCTGCTCTACGATGGCAAGTACCACCCCCAACCAGAGAATTGACAATTATGATCGATCAGAATTTATACATCCGCGCGATCAGCGATTTCAGAGAAGCCCGGCGAAAAGCTGCTATGCAAGAAATTATGGGCGTTCTAACTGGAAAATCGAACGAACTGCTATCATATGAAACGGTACGGCAACAACTGCGCGCCCTCGAAAGCAATAAAACTGAATTACGCGACATTCCTCTAAATGCCATTGTGGGCAGTGTTGGGCGCTATTCCGACTTTACGCGCAACTTCCTGCCGCGTCGTGATAGCGATCAACAACGTTGGGCAGGCGTAATGAGTAAAGCTACCGACCTTATAGGCCTGCCCCCGATTGATGTCTATCAAGTTGGAGAAACATATTTCGTGCTCGACGGCAACCATCGGGTATCAGTGGCTCGGCAACTGAATGCATCTAGCATCCAGGCTTTTGTCACCGAAGTACGCACTCGGGTTAATCTCACCCCCAATACCAGCCCGGACGAACTGATCATCAAGGTCGAACTCACCGATTTTCTCGAACAAACCCAACTGGACAAGATTCAGCCCAATACGGATTTAGCCACAACCAACCCCGGGCAGTATCCTATTCTCATGGAGCATATCGCCGTCCATCAGTATTTTATGGGCATTGACGAGCAACGTGATATCAGCTACGAAGAAGCGGTCGCGCATTGGTATGATACTGTCTACCAACCAGTGGTGGAGATTATCCGTGAACGCGGTATTTTACGATATTTTAGTGGGCGCACAGAGACAGATCTTTATTTGTGGATTTCGCGTCACCGCGCAGAGCTAGAGGATGAACTGGGGTGGCATGTCAACCCCAAGGCTGCCGCGGCAGATTTAAAGATTCGCTTCAGCCCGGAGTTTTCCAACGCCTTTGGGCGTTTCGCTTCCCGCATCATCGATATTGTTACCCCGGATGCGCTCGAAGCCGGTCCACCCCCGGGGGATTGGCGCAAGGAAACCATCCAGCAAAAACGATCAGACCAATTATTCGCCAATATCCTGGTGACGATGAGCGAACCCGATCAACAATGGCTGGCGCTGGAGCAAGCGATTGTAATTGCGCATCAGGAGCAAGCCCAACTTCAAGGGTTACATGTTGTAGGCCATGACGCCGATCTGCAAAGTGATGCAACCGCTGCCCTCCAGCAATCATTCCGGGAACGCTGCGAATCATCGGGGCTGCATGGACATCTCGCTATCGAAGCTGGCAGTATTGCCAGGGTAATTTGTGACCGCTCGTATTGGACAGATTTAATCGTCAGCAAACTCACTTATCCACCAGATGATGATCCGGTTTCTCGTTTGGGATCTGGCCTGCATACCCTGATTCGCCGCTGCCCCCGGCCAATTCTCGTTGTCCCCGATCATGTTACACCCCTGAAGTGTGGGCTACTGGCCTATAATGGCACCCCGAAAGCCAATGAGGGTCTCTATGCAGCTGCATATTTAGCCGGGAAATGGGGCATCGATTTACATGTTCTGACGATTGAGCATGCCGATATCTCAGCCGAAGCCATGCTCGATGAAGCAAAGCACTATCTAGCCGAATCACAAATCGAAGCGCACTATCATCTACACGAAACCGGTGATCGCGCGGATATCTTGCTGGATTTTGCCAGGCAATATGCCTGTGACTTTATCATAATCGGGGGTTATAAAGCCAGACCGCTGGTGGAAGTTGTGCTTGGGAGTGTGGTTGATGAGGTGCTGCGAAGAACAGAAATTCCCCTGCTTATTTGCCGCTGAGATCCATGCCATCTAACTCCAGAACGGTTTCCCGGCAACCATACGTATTGATCACGCGTGTCTCACCGAAAACGGTTTCCGTAATCGTATCTGGCCGGTAAACATGGATATGACCATGAAAATGATAGCTCGGTTTAAAAACACGAATCATCCAGCGGAAAGCTTTGATGCCGCGATGGGCGCGATCTTCCTTATCGTGGATGCCCCACGGTGAGGCGTGGGAGATGAATACGTCTACATATCGACCGTAACGCATACGATGGTAGAAGAACATCGGGACAAATGACCAAACGTGCATCCACATTTCGGATTGTGTGTATTGAAATAGACCGCGGTTTTTATAACGCTCACTCCCCTCGATGCCAGCAATCAACACCCCTTGGTGATTCACCACCCGGCGATGCATATCGATGGCCCCATGCGGATATTTCCGATTCACCCCATCGCCATATTCCACCACCGGATCATGATTCCCCCTCACGAAGAAAAGGGGCAAATCCAATGAACTAATAACGTATTCCTGATAGTAGTAGGGTAAATCGCCACAGGCCAGTACGAAATCAACATGTCCATATTTTCCTCGTATCGCGGGGCTGTAAATAAATGGGACAATTACATCGCTAATCGAAAGAACTTTCACGCAATCCTGACCTTCCTGGAAACCAGCCTAATTTTCAACCGCTTATACTCGTTTATCGTTATCTTGTCAATAATTTATGGCACATCAACAGATTTCATCCAAATCAAATCGGGCATCATCATTGAAATTGAGGACGCGTGAAAAATCGTGATCGACTGTAATTATTTAACAAGGTGCCAACCTGCCAGGCAAAAGCCATAAACAATTGACAGCTAAATAAAGTTATGCTAACGTATGATTCGAAACCGGTTCCATAGAACAAAACCTTCATAATTTTTATTGTTATTCAACAATCCAGCACAAATTCAGCCAAACTGGATTTTGGTGAAGGTGGTTCATAAGACGCAGATCAATCAACTATGTCCCCTACTATTCGAGATGTTGCTAAAAAAGCTAATGTCGGTATCGCCACAGTCTCGCGTGTAATTAATAATAATACATCGGTGAGCGCGGAAACCCGCAATGCTGTCTTGACTGCTATCGAAGAATTAGACTATACCCCTAACCCAATAGCCAGACAGCTTTCCACCGGACGGACCCTCACCATCGGGGTCATTGTGCCCAACCTGACATCCCCATCGTATGTTGAACGCTTGCGCGGTGTGCAAACCGCCCTGGCGGAATCAGAATATCATATGGTGCTGTACAGTGTTGGAAACCCGGTCGATAGGGATAATTATTTTAAAGAGCTTTCACGCAATGGGCTGGTGGATGGCATTTTGATAATCTCATTACCCCCAAACGACGCTCAAGCCGAACGTTTTGCCCAATCGGATGTGCCGACCGTATTGATTGATGCCTATCATGAACAGCTCTGCAGTGTGCTTACAGATGATGTCAAAGGCGGGGAAATGGCGACCCAGCATTTGATTGATTTGGGCCATACGAAAATCGGCTTTTTAAGTGAAACGCTAGAAACACCTTTCCACCCTTCCAGTTATTACCGTTATCAGGGATATCGCAAAGCGCTGACGGAAAATAATATCCCATTTGACGAGACGTATAGAATATCGGGTGCGAGTGGACGCATGCACGCTCGCGAGATGGCGAGACAATTGCTCGCCATGCAAATTCCGCCGAGTGCTATTTTCGCGGGGAACGACATTCAGGCCATTGGCATTCTGGATACTGCCCGGGAACTGCAGATCGAAGTTCCCAGTGAGTTATCGGTTATCGGCTTCGACGGAATTCGCGATGCCGAATACACAAATTTGACCACGATTGATCAGCATTTGCATGAATCCGGTGAAGAAGGCGTAAAGATGCTCTTGCAAGAATTAGAATCATTATCCGATTCCCCGGCACAGAAACGCTTAGCGCTGAAATTGGTTCAACGCAATACGACCCGTCCATTGATCGGATAAAACTTGATGGTTAAAAATAATAGAATCAAACATGATTTTATTGCTCTTGGAGAAGCGCTGATCGATTTAATTTCCTGCGATGAAGTAGATGCGCTCAATGAGGCAGATTGTTATCACCGTTTCGTAGGCGGGCAGCCCACCAACCTCGCCCGCAATATGGCATTGTTGGGAAATCAGGTAGCGCTGGCCTCTTGTGTCGGAGCGGACAGTTTTGGAACCTATATCAAAGAACAATTAGAACTGGCAAATGTGGATATTGGCTATTTGCAAACCACCCACAATGCCCCCACAACGATTGTGCCGGTTACCCGTACTCGGGGAGGAACACCTGGCTTTATGATCTACCGCGGGGCAGATACATATATGCGATCAACTCCGGCACTGATGGAAGCCGTCCGGCGAGCGCGCATTATCCATACATCCGCATTTGCACTGAGCCGAGACCCAGCGCGTTCAACCTTTATGCAGGCACTACAAACGGCTCACGAAAATAATGTGCAAATTTCGCTAGACCCCAATTATCACCCCGCAATTTGGCCCGACATTCCCAATTACACATCATTCTTAGAACAAGCTTATAATTTTGTGGATTATACAAAGCCATCGCTGGATGACTGCGAACGCATTTTTTCACCAGGTTTAGAGCCTGCTGATTATGCCAGGCGATTTATCCAATGGGGTGCAAAGATTGTTTTGCTGACATTAGGCGCAGAAGGCACATTGCTTACCACCAGTACGGGAGAGCAATATCTACTTAGATCAAACCCGATTAACGTAGCCGATGTCACCGGAGCTGGTGACGCCTTTTGGTCGGGTTTTCTTTCCGCTACATTAGCAGGGAAAACCCCCATTGAGGCCGCTCTCAATGGGCAGGCTATGGCCGAAATCAAACTTGAAACCGTTGGGCCTTTGAAGCAAGCCCCGGATCCTGTTATTATTAAAGCAAAAATCAACGCTATTCAATACAAACAACTCCACTAAAGAAATTTATCCGATTATTTAGAGTAGGAAAGGAGAAAATAATGCAACCAATAGCTGATGAGAAAGTTCGCGCAGGCGGATTTCTCGAATGGCTTGCACTCACCTTTGGAAGAATACTCGTTTCATTGGTTGTGCCTGTCGTTACCTTTGCTATTTTAATTTGGGGTTTCCGATGGCTGCGAGCGGCAACCCCCAGTGGCATTACAGAAAAAATCGTTGTCTCCATTGTTGCCATTGTATGGGGAGTGGGCGGTGCCGGAATTCTTTATTTTGTATCGAACTGGCTCATCGAAAAACTCTCCCCCGTATGGGTGAAACGACTTCAACCCTTCATTTTCGTTGGCCCGGCTATTGCTGTTCTCGCATGGTATTTAGCGCTACCAACCTTCCGAAGTTTTTGGATCAGCCTCTTTGATCGCTCCGGTCCAACTACGGTTGCATTAAGCTTGCTCTTCACAGCGCCAAAAGAATATTTTGCGCAGCTTTCCACAAATTTCATCGGGTTTGGGAACTATGTTTCTGTATTCACTGAACGAACGATGATTACTGCATTCCGGAATAATCTTTTATGGATTATTTTCGGTGCCTCACTAGCTATCATCTTCGGCCTTCTGGTCGCTGTTTTGGCTGACCGCAGCCGCTTTGAAAATCTGGCAAAGTCGTTAATTTTCTTACCAATGGCGATTTCCATGGTCGGTGCCGGGGTAATCTGGAACTTCATGTACGAGGTCAAAGACATAGCCGACCCCCAAATTGGCCTGCTAAACGCCATATGGGTCGCGCTGGGGAACAGACCTCAGGCCTGGACAGCACTCATCACCCAACCCTGGAACAATATCTTCCTGATCATCATTATGGTCTGGCTGCAAACGGGCTACGCCATGGTGATTTTTTCTGCCGCCATCAAAGGCATTCCCGAAGAATTGATCGAAGCGGCTCGTGTTGATGGCGCTACGGAACCTCAAATCTTTTTCCGCATCATGATCCCCTATATTACAGGAACCATCATCACTGTCAGTACAACCGTTGTTATCTTCACACTAAAGATCTTTGATATTGTCATGGTCATGACCGGCGGTCAATTTTCAACCCACGTTATCGCCACACAATTCTACCGTCAAGCCTTTACCAGCAATAACAAGGGTCTTGCCGCTGCCATCGCGATCGTGCTACTGATCACAGTGATTCCCGTCATGATTTATAACTTACGACAATTTGCGGAAGAGGAGGCATTTTAATGAGCAGCAAAACTGGAAGCATCACACGACAGCGCCTCGTTAGCGATATTATCGTCAATGGCGTATTGCTCTTCATTGTTCTCATGTGGACGATTCCAACCTTGGGATTGCTGGTTTCATCGTTCCGAACCCGCTTCGACATTCAAACCTCAGGCTGGTGGTGGATTCTTCCTCACAGAGAGTGGGTCACCATTGAAACATTGGCACCTGATGATACACTCGATCCTGACGGCATCATGGAAATATATGGCGTCAGCGGAACCTTCGAAGAATTCCGCGGAGGCGTCCTAACAGCGGATGGCACGAAAGTAACCTGGGTTGGAAATAAGCGTCTCGCTACCCTACAGGTTCAAGAACGAAAATGGGTAATGAGAACGGATTTCACGCTGGAAAACTATGGCCAGGTATTGGCCGGAAAATCCTATGAAATCAAGAGTGCTGATGGCACCACAAAAATAGTACAAGGAGATAATTTTACCGGTTCCTTCCTGAACAGTCTGACCATTTCGATCCCAGCGACTGTTATTCCAATTCTGATCGCCGCATTTGCCGCCTATGGTTTCGCCTGGATGAGTTTCCCTGGCCGTAAGCCGCTCTTCACAATCGTCGTGGCGCTCATGGTTGTGCCCTTGCAAATCGCGCTCGTCCCAATCCTGAAAGACTATGTGCGCCTGGATCTCAACGGCACATTCCTGGCAGTCTGGTTGGCTCACACCGGTTTTGGATTGCCGCTGGCAACCTATTTGTTGTTCAACTACATCAAGGGTCTGCCACGCGACATTCTGGAATCAGCTTTTATTGATGGCGCTTCCCACTTCACCATCTTCGTCCAGTTGATCTTACCGCTCTCGATCCCCGCCCTGGCATCCTTTGCCATTTTTCAATTCCTTTGGGTTTGGAATGATTACCTGATTGCCCTGGTATTTATCGGCGCAAAGCCCGATGTGCAAGTACTCACCATGCGCATTGCCGAAATGGTAGGCTCACGCGGCTCCGACTGGCATCTGCTAACTGCGGGGGCATTTGTATCCATGCTTCTGCCGCTGATTGTTTTCTTCTCATTGCAGCGTTTCTTCGTGCGCGGTCTGTTGGCTGGATCCGTCAAAGGCTAAACATTCAGAGTATTCATCATCGAGCAACTGCCGACAAAGTTAGGACTTACGCACTTGTACAAGAGAATGCCTGAAAATAGGGGGGGGGGCTTCGCCTCCCCACACCCCTATTTTCAGGATATTTTTTATCGAGTTGCGTAAGTCCTAAAAATATAATTTCACCACAAAAGCACAAAGCCATGAAGAGAAACGACAGTGAACGCGCTGTTCTTTGAGTCTTCGTGGCTTTGTGGTAAATTCATCAACATGTCTTCTCACGAACGCCTTTTTAACTGGATATTTTGGCTACAATGGGTGCTGGCCAGCACGCTTGGCTGGCTGCTCGGCAACGCCTTCATCCCCGAGATCAGTATCGGGGCAACCTTGGGAATCGCTCAATGGCTAATTCTGCGTCCCTGGGTTTCCAACGCGGGCTGGTGGGTTGTTGCCAGCACTGCCGGATGGCTGATCGGGGGCACAAGTTTGCTCATCATTTCCCCTCCCCAGAATGAAACCATCACCGGGGCTATCTTTGGATTGTGGATCGGCCTGGCCCAATGGATCGTCCTGCGTAAATGGGTACCGCTCAGCGGCTGGTGGCTCGTCATCAGTGCATTGGGTTGGGCAATTGGGTTTAGTAGCCTGGTCAGCAGCCCCTTTGTGGGCGCGATAATCGGTGCTATCACTGGTATTGGGCTTGAATTATTACTACGCTATTCAAAAAGGAATTTCTAGCCATGCACCTCCATTATTCATTCCCAGAAAATTTCGTCTGGGGAACCACAACCTCCGCCTACCAAATTGAAGGCGCATGGAACGAAGACGGAAAAGGCCTCAGTATTTGGGATACCTACGTGCACCAGCCCGACCGCATTCTCAATGGCGATACTGGCAATATAGCCTGCGACCACTACCATCGCATGACAGAAGATGTCGCCATGATGAAAGATATGGGAATCGCGTGTTATAGCTTTACCATTTCATGGACACGTATCTTGCCCGAGGGGCGTGGAGCCGTGAACCCCAAGGGGCTGGACTTTTACAACCGTCTGGTGGATACCCTGCTCGAAGCCGGAATTCAGCCCAAAGCGACTCTTTATCACTGGGACTTCCCCCAGGCTTTGCAAAATCTCGGTGGCTGGCCCAACCGAGACAGCGCCGAATGGTTTGCCGACTACGCCCACATCGCCTTTGATTCGCTCGCCGACCGCGTCAGTATTTGGGCCACCCACAACGAACCCTGGGTTGCTGCCTTTCTGGGTTATGGGCATGGAATCCACGCCCCAGGCATTTGTGACGCGACCAAAGCCTTCCAAACTGCCCACCATCTCATGCTGGCACATGCCAAAGCCGTGCAGGTCTACCGCCAGGCTAACTACGGCGGCAAAATCGGGCTAATTCTCAATCTCAATCATCTCATCCCCGCCACTCAGAGCGAAGCCGACATTGCCGCTACGCAGCGAGTCTACGCTGAAACCCACAGCATCTTCCTCGATCCGCTCTACAAGGGCAGCTACCCGGAGCCATTCTTCGAGTGGCTTGGGCCTCACCGCCCACTCATTCAGCCCGGTGACATCGAATTGATGTACGGTTCCGCCGACTATTTGGGGCTGAATTACTATAACGCCGACTCCGTACAATACGATCTATTCGGCGGCTGGCTCAAAGCCCGCCTGACGCCTTATGTCGGCCCTGGCTGGGGATTCACTGAAATGGGCTGGGGCATTTACCCCGCCGGGCTAAAAGCCGAAGTGCGCAATATCCAGGAAAATTACGGCAACCCCGAAATTTACATCACGGAAAACGGCTGCGCCATGCCCGATCAGCCCGACGAACAAGATTTTGTTGCTGATCATGACCGCATCCGCTATATTAAAGCGCATATGCTGGCCCTGCACGAAGCCATTCAGGGAGGTGCTAACGTGCGTGGTTACTTTGTATGGAGTTTCTTCGATAATTTCGAGTGGGAAAGCGGTTACAGCAAGCGCTTCGGTCTGGTGCGCGTCAATTACGATACGCTAGAACGCATCCCCAAACAGAGCGCATATTGGTATAAGGATGTGATCGCGCAAAACACAATTCACATTTAACCGTTGGCAGGTTAAATGGTCCAGGTTAGCAGGTTTAAACGTTTGAACGTTCTATCCTGCCAACCTACTCACAGTTTCATAAAATACCCATGACCACAAACCTTCAACCTTCAACTACCAACTACCGTTGGTGGCAAACCGGCGTCATCTACCAAATCTACCCCCGCAGCTACAAAGATACCACCGGCAGCGGCATTGGCGATTTGTGCGGGATCATCGCACAGCTCGATTACATCCACGATACTTTGGGCGTAGACGCCATCTGGCTTTCGCCCTTCTACCCATCCCCGATGAAAGATTTCGGCTACGATGTGGCCGATTACTGCGATGTAGACCCCATGTTTGGCACGCTGGCCGATTTCGATGATCTCGTCGCCGAGGCACACCAGCGCGGCATCCGCGTCATCGTGGATTGGGTGCCCAATCATTCATCTGACCAACATCCCTGGTTTATCGAATCGCGTTCATCACGCGAAAATCCCAAAAGAGATTGGTACGTTTGGGCAGATGCAAACCATCTCCCCACGAGAGATGGAGTCCTGCCCCCCTCTCCCGCCGGGAGAGGGGCCGGGGGTGAGGGCAATCTCCCCAACAACTGGCTCTCCGTCTTCGGCGGCTCCGCCTGGGAGTGGGATAAGGCCACCGGCCAGTATTACCTGCACTCCTTTCTAAAAGAACAGCCCGACCTCAACTGGCGCAACCCCGAAGTTCAAGCCGTCATGTTCGATACCGTGCGTTTCTGGCTCGAACGCGGCGTGGACGGCTTCCGCGTAGATGTGGCGCATTTCATCATGAAAGACCCCAAGATGCGCGACAATCCCCCGGCGCAAGAAGAACTGGCCTTTCACCGTCCGCACGGCGATTATGACTCGCTCCACCACGAACACGACAAAGGCCATCCCGACACGCATCGAATTTATCGCCGTTTCCGCGCCATGCTCGATGAATACAGTGCCAGCGCGCCGCGCATGGCCGTGGGCGAGATTCACATCTTCGATTGGGCTGAATGGGCCACTTATTATGGCACGCCGGAAGCCGGGTTTGAATTTCATCTACCGTTCAATTTTTCGCTGCTCAAAACACCCTGGCAGGCGCAGGCCGTCCGCCGGGCGGTGGATGAACTCGAAGACGCCATCCCGCCCTGGGCCTGGCCCAACTATGTTCTGGGCAATCACGATGAAGGCCGCATCGCCACGCGCTTCAGCGTAGAACAGGCTCGCGTAGCCGCTATGTTGCTACTGACACTACGCGGCACGCCTACACTCTATTATGGGGAAGAAATTGGAATGACCGATGTGGAAATTCCCCCAGAGCAGCAGCTTGACCCCTTTGGATTACGCGTTCCCGGCTGGGGACGCGACCGCTGCCGCACACCCATGCAGTGGTCGGCGCAGCCCAACGCCGGATTCGCTCCCGAGGAGTGTGCCGCACCCTGGCTACCCCTGGCCAATGATTGGCGTCACACCCATGTGGCAGCCCAACTCGAAGACGCAACTTCGATGCTCAGTTTCTACCGCCAATTATTGGCTATACGCAAAGAGTATTCGGCACTGCACCGGGGAAGCTATGCTCCGCTCAACGAAGTGCCAAATGGCTGTTTCGTGTACCAACGCGCGGAGATTGGGGAAACCATCACCGTGGCACTCAACTTCGAGCCAGCCCCGCAACGCCTGTTACTCCAGGGAGATGGTAAAATCTTACTCTCCACCCATTTGGACCGGGCAGGCGCGGAAAATCTGTCATCATTCATCCTGAGAGAAAATGAAGGAGTAATTATTCAAATGCAGAATGCAAAATGATGAATGTAGAATGAAATATTCTGCATTCTGCATTCAGAATTCATCATTATCATGTATCATTTTGACGCTGTAATTTTCGACCTCGATGGGGTCATCACTGACACGGCTTCGGTACACAGCCGCGCCTGGAAGCAAATGTTCGACGAGTTTTTGCAGGCTTACGCTGAGCGTAGCGGCACGCCGTTTCGTGAATTCACCCACGAAACCGACTATCTGCCCTACGTGGACGGTAAA
>CALCSH010000380.1 GCA_937893815.1 uncultured Anaerolineae bacterium
GATTAGCCAACGACACGCTCCAAATCTTCGGCGGCACGGCGCATCTCTAGAAAAACCAATCCTAGTTTTGCGCCTTCGCGGGCTAACGCGGTGAGCACGGCTTCTTCGCCGACAGCCGCTAATAACACATAACCCTGATTACCGCGAATATACACCTGCTCAAGATGACCCCGATGCAATTCGCTGGCAATCCGCTCACCCAGGCTGAGCATGGCAGCAGACATTGCCGAAACGCGGTCTTCTTCTACTTCGGCAGGTAAAGCCGAGGCCATAATCAAGCCATCCACAGAGACAACGGCCGAAGCTTCAATTTCTGGTGAGGCCGCCTGCATCTCTCGCAAGCGCTCAACCATTAATTCAGTACGTGATTTGGTCATAGCATCGTTCCATCTCAAAGATTTGCTTTGTCAATGCGAAAGTCTACCATACTTAGGCGCTAAGTGCCAGTTGACCGCTCTTGGCCTCCATGTTAAACTGACAAATTGCTATGCGCTACAAGAGATGGATTCTCGTGCTTGTCATTCTGGTGCTGGTTCACTCGGCTCCGGTGTTGGCGCGTCCGGCACAAGCGTTGGGGCGCATCAGCGCGCCTGCGTCTGGAGATGCGCTCCAGGGTATGGTTGCAATTGTTGGCAGCACCGACGTCGAGGGGCTACGACAGTGGGAACTTTCCTTTAGTTACGCGCAAGATACCACCAATACCTGGTTCCTGATTGAACGCGATGATACTGTCATCCGCGACCAAACGCTGGCCGAGTGGGATACGCGCTCGATCACCGATGGCGCCTACAACTTGCGCCTGACAATTTATCTCGAGAGCGGTGAGCGCTCAGACCTGATCGTGGAAAATCTACGCATCCGCAATTACACGCCGATTGAAACCAGCACACCGCACCCTTCGCCGACCGTATTGGTCACAGCCACCAACACCCCCGTGCCCGTGACCAGCACACCGCTGCCGACCAATTCGATTGAAATTTCCTCCAGCGATTTCTCGAATAGCCTGGGACGCGGCGTGATTGTCGCCATCGTATTATTCTTAATTATCGGGCTCTACACATCCTTCCGCAAAACATTGCGCTAAGCATACCGTACCAGCGTATTCAACCCGGCTCCATTCTAGCGAAGGTGTTGCCACAACGATGAGATTTTTCAATACCATGTTCTCCCAAACATCTTCGCAATCCTATTTAATCATCGGTCTGGGCAACCCGGGCCGTGACTATCGCAACAACCGTCACAATATCGGTTTTATGCTGATGGATCGCCTGGCCGAACGGCTCAGCATCGAATTCACACGCATCCAACACAAAGCGTTGTTCACTGATGGGCGATACAAAGGAACCAGAATCCTGCTGGCAAAACCACAAACCTATATGAACAACTCTGGGCAATCCGTTGGAGCGTTGATGCGCTTTTTTAAGATCCCCGCCAGCAATCTATTAGTTGCCTATGACGATGTGGATTTACCTTTTGCCACGCTGCGCATGCGCGCTTCCGGGGGGTCTGCCGGACAAAAGGGGATGAAATCGGTCATCCAGCACCTTAAAACTGAGGAATTCCCGCGCTTACGACTGGGTATCGACCGACCGCCAGGACGCATGAGCACCCCCGATTATGTCCTGCAAGATTTTTCTTCCGATATCGCGGAAGAGCTTGCCATTTTCCTCGACCGCGCTGCCGATGCCGCGTTGAAATTTACGAGTGAAGGTCTGGATGCAGCGATGACTCAATACAATCGCAGCGAAAGCTGATTCCGGCAAAACCATGCTCAAGCCGATTATTACCTCGCTTCAGACAGAAGCAGCGTTTCAAGAAATTACGGCCGCAATTTCAGCGGGCATGCCACCCTCTAATTTGCGCCTGCCGCGCGCCGCTCGCCTGCCGATCCTGGCTGCACTGCACCAAAATTTGCAAGTCCCCATTTTATATCTCACCCACCGTAGCGACCATGCTATCACGCTGGCCGATGAACTGCGGCTGTGGCTTCCCGAGGAAACCCTGCTCCTTTTTCCGGAGCCTAACCCGCTTTTTTATGAAAACTCTCCCTGGGGCAGCAACACACGTCGAGACCGTCTGATAGCACTCACAACCCTCGCCGCTCAACTAATCCCCGGCGCACGCCAAAACACCGCATCCGCCCCCATCATCATCTGCCCGGCACGCGCCGCCATGACACGCACACTGCCGCGCCGCGAATTCATCAAAGCCGTACAGACGATCAAGCTCGCCCAAATCGCGCCGCCCGATCAACTTATCCGGCATTGGGTTAGCCTGGGCTACGAACCAACCACAACCGTCACCGAACCAGGACAATTTGCGCGGCGCGGCGGTATCCTCGATATTTGGGTGTCCGCTGATAACGCACCCACACGCATCGAATTTTTCGGCGACGAAATCGACACTCTGCGTTATTTTGACCCCACATCCCAGCGCACCACCCAGCACCACGACCACCTGCGCATCACTCCAGCGCGCGAATATTTGCAACCCCCAACTGTCGAATCGCAGGCCGCGCTCTCTGAATTTCATATCCCCTTGCTGTACTCACACCCCGGGCGCATTTTCGATTACCTTCCCCGCAACGCCCTGGTTTTGGTGGATGATCAGTATGCTTTTGAGGAAAACGTGCAGTCTGTCGAAGAGCAGGCGATCAGTTTGCGGAATAGCTACCTCGAAGAGGGCGTCCTGCCCGAGGATTTCCCCATCCCTTACCTGACTTTTGACCAGATCGAAGACTCACTACCCCAGGGCAGGACTCTATTCATGGGGCCTTCTACCGTCTCCGATGATGAACTTCCCCCTCTGGCCTCACAATTCATCCCCAACCAACGTTTCGGCGGGCGCATCAAACCCCTGATGGAAAAACTGGCTCAAGCCGCCATCGATGGTGAGGTGAGTTATATCGTCTCACGACAAACGGCGCGCCTGATTGACCTATGGGAAGAAGATTACCATCCATCGGCGGCTACGCAGCACACGCCCCAATTTACCAAAGGGACTCTGACCGAGGGTTGGTTGTTTCAATCCGCCAGCGGCACAAAAATGCA
>CALCSH010000381.1 GCA_937893815.1 uncultured Anaerolineae bacterium
CCTTTTTTCCGCTGTGCCCAAGATAACCACGCGTAGTTTTGTGGAATCGCTTCTGCTATATGCCCGGGTTGTGAAACCCAGCACCTGGTTCAGGTCGATCAGGGGCAGCCAGCGCTGATTAAATTGAATCGCTGGTCTGCCTTCGATGGCGTGGATTTGGGTAGAATCAATCCGCAATATGCGCTCAACGGCCGTGGTTGGCACGGCTACCACCTGGGATGCGGCTTGAATGAGCAGTACGTGGCTGGTTGCCAGGGTGAGCGGCAGTATCAACGTAAATTTCGTTTTTTCTCCGAAGGTGCTTTCCACCTTGACGATGCCATGCAGGCGCTCGATATTCTGGCGGACCACGTCCAGCCCCACACCGCGCCCTGAGAGTTCGTTAACTTCCTCCTGGGTCGATAATCCGGAAGTGAAAATTAAATCCAGAGTTTCCGGATCGCTCCGTTCATGTGCATTTTCCTGGGTTATCAATCCGCGCCGTATGGCCGCCTGACGAACGGCCCGGAGATCGATTCCGGCTCCATCGTCGATAATTTCAATCAAGATCGAATTGCCTTTTGGGAAGGCGCGCAATTCAATAGTGCCCACGGACGATTTCCCCACCGCGGCACGAAGTTCGGGCTTCCGAATGCCATGGTCAACCGCATTGCGCAGCAGATGAATTAGCGGATCTTTCATGGTTTCCAAAATTTGCCGATCAACTTCTGTATCGGCTCCCGTCACCTGTAGCGAAACTTCTTTCCCCTGGGTGCGCGCTAAATCACGCACAAGTCGGGGAAAGGTATCGAACAGGTTTGAAATGGGCAGCATGCGGACTCGGCGTACACCATTTTGCAAATTATCGCTGAGCATCGAGAAACGCCGGTGATCTTCATCAAAACTGCGGGTCAATTCTTTCGCCCGATTTTGAGCTGATTTCAAATGGCTATCATTCTCTCTTATGAAATCAAGCACAGCCTGCAATTTTTCAAAATCAACTTTGGCGCCACCGCTGAGGTTTTGTAATTGGTGGAATTGAGCGCGCACGCCCCACCAACTCCGCTGCCTCTCCGCCAGTTGCGCCTGTAATTGACGCAATTCATTCAAACGCTGCTCGGAGCGCATGCGAGCAACCAACAGTTCGCTCACATCGTCCATAATAAAGTCAAGTTTGGCCGTACTGACACGAATGGTTTCTTCATGTGATGCGGATGAGGCGGTGGTGAGCGTGGAACGCGGCGCGGCCTGGCTGGGGCCGGGTGCTGCATCCCCGGTGATCACTTCCTGTAGAGTTTCGAACAGAGAATCTCGGCGCGCGATCGCGAAGCGCTCCCCGGCCTGATAGGCTGACAATGCTTCACTCAGCGCATCCACTATGGGGAAGAGCGCATCGAATATCACTGGCAGGGGCTCCAACTCGCCTTGCCGCATGGCGCTCATGATATCTTCCAACTTATGAGCCAATGTCTCAACATCCGTAACGCCGACCCCGCGAGCCGCGCCTTTGAGGCTGTGGGCAGCCCGGAAAAGTTCCGCCAACAGAGCTTCCCGTTTCTCCGGGTCTTGCTCTTGCTCCAATGCCAGGAACCCCCGATTGAGGCTGCTGGCGTGTTCCTGAAGCTCGGCCTGGAAGACGGTCATTAGTTGAAGTTGAATATCTTCATTTCTGGCCATGACTTGCTCCGAGTCGCTTATTTCCGAATTGAGTATTGATCAATGAGCGCGGTTAACCCTTTTGATAACTCGGCCAGCGAACTGGCAGAATACTCCATTTGTTGGGTGCCCGCCTGAGATTGAGTAGTGGCCTGGTTGATGCTCTGCATGGCCCCGGCGATCTGATCCATTCCAGCCAACTGTTGTTGGGCGCTGGCGGCGATCTGTTGAGCGGCCTGAGCGACTTGCTGCACCTGTTCCTTGATGGTGAGGATGGCTTCCCCCGTATTGCCCACCTGAGTGACGCCCAGATCGGCGCGTTTGGTGCCTTCTTCGGTGACCATTACGGCTGCATTGGCCGATTTCTGGATATCTTGCAAAATCTCCCGCACCTGGGCAGTGGCCTGACGCGACTGCTCCGCCAGACTGCGCACTTCCCCGGCGACCACCGCAAAGCCCTTGCCCGCTTCCCCGGCGCGGGCGGCTTCAATGGCAGCATTCAAGGCCAGCAGATTGGATTGGTTGGCAATATCATTGACCGTGGCGATAATCTCGCCGATCTGCTGAGTTTGCTCGCTCAGCGAGAGAATGGTTTCGGCGATAGCGTTGACCTGCTCTTTGATATTGGTCATGCTAGCCACGCTGTCCCGCACAGCCTGCAGGCCGATTCCCGCCGCTTCGAGCGATTCCTGAGCTTTATCGGCCACTTTGCTGGCGCGTTCAGCGGATTGTTCGGCGGTCTGTCGCGCTTCTTCAACGGTGGAACTGGTTTCGGAGATGGCTGCCGCTTGCTGGCTGGCGGTGGCGGCTTGCTCGCTGGTGGCACTTAATGTTTCGGTTGTTACGGATCTAATCTCGGCAGCAGCTTCTTGTAGTTCGCCATTGAGTTGTTGTAAATTAGCCGTCATCGCATTTAAATAATTTCCCAAGACTCCGAGCGTATCGTCTGTGTCGGTTTCTGGTACCCGGGTGGCGAGATTGCCCGCGCCTACTTTTTCTGCAAAGGCAATATACTCGCCAACCCTGTGTTCGATGCGATTTTTGGCCTGTTGTTCGGAAAGCGCCCGCGCTTCAATTTTGGCCACCATCTCTCGCAAATTGACAATCATATCGTTGAAGGCTTTCGCCAGGATTCCGGTTTCATCGTTGGTGTTGATTTCGGCCTCAATATCAAAATTCCCTTCGGCAACAGCAACCACCGTGTTAGCCAGTTGGACGACCGGATTTGCCAACGAGCCTGCTACCCACAGGATAATCAGAATCACCACCAACCCAGTACCACTCCCAATCAGCAGCATCGCATTGCGTAATTCGTTTACGGGTTCAAAGATTTCGGCCTGATCCATCTTGGCCAGAAGCGCCCACTGATATGCTTCCAGCGGAAAATAAGCCCCGATCACAGTTTGACCCCGGTAGTCGGTATAAGTGGCAAATCCCGATTTTCCCGATAAGGCTTCCTGAACCGCATAAGTATC
>CALCSH010000382.1 GCA_937893815.1 uncultured Anaerolineae bacterium
AATGAGCACGTTAAAATTCGCTTTTTCAAGCAGGATACACGATTTTTCCAGCACAGTTATATTTTGCCACACACCGCCGCTGAGTGCTACTGTATCAAGGCGATGTTCTTGGCGGATCGTTATACAGATGTGGGTGATGGCTTGTGCCAACCCATTGTGGAATTTGGCGGAAATGGTGGGGATACCAACCCCGGCGCGCAGATCGGCGATCAGAGCCAGGAGCATCGGGCGGGGGTTGAGTTGGCCGCCGGTATGCTCAAAGGGATAACCATCCTCGATGGATGCGTCCGCTAGATTTTCGAATTCGATCGCTGCCTGCGCCTCATAATTGACCGTTTGCCGCACACCGGCCAGAGCGGCTACCGCGTCGAAGAGGCGCCCCGCGCTGGAAGTGAGGGGCGCGTTGGTGCCGTTGGAGAGCTGGTGTTGCAGAACCTCGACGGGCGACCGAAGACCGGGGAAGGAATTCTGGTTGCTGGATGCTGCCCACTGCACCGGTGCTAAATCTTCATCCCACGCAATCCCTGCCGTATGCAGCCACGAGAGCGCCATGCGCCAGGGTTCTTTAATCGCCTTGTCGCCGCCGGGCAGCGGCGTGTACGCCAGATGAGCGCAGCGCTGATAACCGCCATAATCGGCGACGAAGAACTCTCCGCCCCATATGGCACCATCGTCGCCGTAGCCTGTGCCATCGAAGGAAACACCAATCACCGGTTCGTCGCCGCTCAGCCCGTTATCGGCCATGCAGGCAGCGATGTGGGCGTGGTGGTGTTGGATATTGAAGATGGGGATATTTTCGCGTTCGGCGCGTTCCAGGGCGTAGCGTGTGGCGAGGTAATTGGGGTGCAAGTCGCAGGCAATCACTTCGGGCTGAATGCGGAACAGGCGCTCGAAATGATCGATGCCTTGCTCGAAGGAGCGCAGGGTTTCGTAGTTTTCCATATCGCCGATATGATGACTGAGAAAAGCGTAGTGATCTTTCGCCAGGCAGAACGTATTTTTTAACTCCGGGCCAGTGGCGAGGATCGGGGGGACAGCATGCGGCAGGATGATGGGGAAGGGGGCGTAACCGCGCGAACGGCGCAGTGGATAGTGGAAGGTAGGAAGTGGGTAGGTTTGCTTACTCATTGCTTCCCACTTTCCACCTCCCACTCGATAGACCGAATCATCGCACCGGACATGAATCTCGCGGTTGTGCATCAAAAAGGCATCTGACAGCTCTCCGAGACGTACACGCGCCTCATCATTGGAATAAGCAATCGGTTCTTCGCTGAGGTTGCCGCTAGTCATAACAAGGACGGTGGACGGGGGACGGGAGACGGGGGAACTCCCGTCTCCCGTCTTCGGTCTCCCGTCATCTGCAAACAGCAGATAATGCAGCGGTGTATACGGCAGCATCACTCCCAATGTGTTTTGCCCCGGGGCGACCGCTTCGGAAATTGGAGAATCGGGGCGGCGCTCGAGCAGCACAATCGGGCGCTGGCGCGAAGTTAATAGCTCGCGCTCGGCTTCATTGAGCAAACAATGCTGTTCCACCGTGACGAGGTCGGGCATCATCAGGGCGAAGGGTTTATCGACGCGTAGCTTGCGGCGACGCAATTCTTCGACCGCGGCAGGGTTCGTGGCGTCGCAGGCCAGATGAAATCCGCCCAGACCTTTGATGGCGAGGATGTGGCCGGACGACAAGAGTTGTTGGGTTTCTTGAATGGCTTCGATAGAGGACGGAAGACCGGGGACGGAGGACGGGCGAACTTCCTTCGTCGTCCTTCTGTGTTCGGTCATTTCCAGCCAAACGTGTGGGCCACAGTCGCCACACGCCACCGGCTGGGCGTGGAAGCGGCGGTCGCCGGGGTCTCCGTATTCGACGCGGCAGGCAGGGCACATCTCGAAGGGCGCCATGGTGGTTTTGGGTCGGTCGTAGGGGATGTCCTGTATGATAGTGAAGCGCGGCCCACAATTGGTGCAATTGATGAAAGGATACAAATAACGCGCATCATCGGGGTCGAAAAGCTCGCGTAAGCAATCGTCGCAGATGCTGACATCCGGGCTGATCGGCTGGAAAGCGCCAGGGACCGGCTCGGAGTGTAAAATCTCGAAGTTGGTGAATCCGTTGGGGGAACAGCTATCCACCTCGAGCGCGGCAATCAACGCCAGGGGAGGCGCCTCTTCCCGCAGTCGGCGGGCGAATTCGCTCAGTGCAGCTTCATCTCCATCGACCTCGATATCCACCCCCGCCGAAGTATTCCGCACCCAACCACTTAAATTCACGCGCATAGCCAGATTATAAACGAACGGTCGAAATCCAACCCCCTGGACGATTCCGGTAATCTTGATACGCAAGCCAGCGAGCGTTGTCATGCCTTTTGGAGGTGCGCGACCAACCACGTAATCCAATCAGCGAAGCCCTCGCCGGTCATGCACGAAACGGGGAAGGTGACCAGATCGGGGTTGAGCAATTGCACGCCTTTGCGAAAGTAGTCCATCTTGAAGGGGATATAGGGCAGCAAGTCGATCTTGTTAATAATCAGGGCATCCACGCCGCGGTACATGCCGGGGTATTTGTAGGGTTTGTCGTCACCCTCCGGCACGGAGGCGATGAGGATATTTTTGTGCGTACCCAACTGAAAATTGGCCGGGCAAATCAGGTTGCCCACGTTCTCGACCAGCAGCAGATCAAATTGCGGCAGGTCGAGCTGCTGGAGCGCGCCGCGCAGCATAACGGCATCGAGATGGCACTCACCGCCGGTGTTGATTTGGACGGCGGTCGCCCCGGCGGCGGCGGCCCGGTCGGCATCAATGGAGGTAGCCACATCGCCATCAATCGCGGCGACTTTGAAACGTCCGCCCAGCCCGGCCAGGGTTTTCTCAATGACGGAAGTTTTTCCGGCTCCGGGAGAAGCCATAATATTGATGCCAAATACACCCGCCTGATCGAGCCGTTGGCGATTTTCGCTGGCGAGTTGTTCGTTGGCGTTGAGAATTTTTTCAACGACGGGGATATTGCGACTGCTGGAAGAGTTTTGTGTCATCAAATTTTTCGAGAATTGAATGAGGCTGTCAGGAATACTCCAGGGCTTTCTTAAAGTCGAAACTGAAAAGCAATTTTACCG
>CALCSH010000383.1 GCA_937893815.1 uncultured Anaerolineae bacterium
CCCTGAGGGTTAGATTCTCCATCCTTGACAACCGCATGAAGAAAAAAACATCCATTCGTGCCCTCCTTGTTTTTGCGATCATCGGCGGGGTTGTTGTGACAGCTTCTACGATGTGGTATCTTGACCGTACCGGCTTGGTCGAAATCCACGCCGCAACGCCCAACAAAGGCGGTTGGTTGACTTCCAATATTGAGGCCACCGTCGGGGAGCCGCTGCGTGTACGATTGATTTCCGATGATGTGCTGCACGGCTTCGCCATCGGAAAGAGGGATTTCACCCCAGTGGATGTGCTGCCCGGTAAGGCAACAGAAGTCACGTTGACGTTTGATCAACCGGGCGTATATACCTTCTTCTGCACGCGCTGGTGCGGCGCAGATCATTGGCGTATGCGCGGCACGATTACTGTCTCGGGAGATAACCCCGCAAGCACCGCCCCCTCCGCCCCACCCCTGTATGTGGAACTAGGAATTGACCTCGATGCTCCGCACGAGTTACACAACCTGAAGTTTGACGGTCGGCCATCGACGAAGAGCGGAGCCGCTCTGGGCATTCCGGTGAGTGCTGAATTCCTGAATCTTGATTACTACCGCTCGCACAGCCCCCAGCAAACCTGGGATGATCTGCGCGGCGATGGTATTGCGGAGACCCTGACGGACGATCAGCTTTGGGATTTGGTGGCCTGGGTTTGGACGCAGAATTCGACATCCGAGGCTTTAGCAACAGGCGCAATGCTTTACCAAAGAGATTGTGCGGCCTGCCACGGCGTGAATGGGGCCGGGGATGGCATCTATGGGGCGAAGGACAACTCCGGGGCCAACGACCACGCCCAAACGGAGTCCGGCCACTCCACAGAAATCCCCACAAATTTCACCGACCCAATCCAAATGCTAGGAGCCAGCCCTGCCCTGCTACAAGGCAAAATTCTGCGCGGCGGCATGGGCACAGGCATGCCCTCCTGGGGACTAATCTACACAGAAGAACAAACCTGGGCTTTGGTGGATTATTTGTGGACGTTTCAATTTCAATATACGGAGAACGAGAAGTAGCGGGTAACTATCTCCAGCTTGCTTCAATTCCCTCCAGCGTGGATTTCAGCATTCTACGGACTTTCGTCACCGGGGAGAAATGTGAAGATTTTAGTGACAGCTTCAGGAATAGCCATCGGACGCCCGGTCTGCTGGCCCACAAAGACCCAATCGGTTTCCCCCTTTACAAAGCAAGATACCATCGGATTTGCGGATAAATTCATAGCGCCGCAGTGAACGCACCCGACGGATATTGACCACCCAGGTACGGGCTTCGATTTCATTGCCAGCAAACGCCGGGCATAAAGTCGAGAGCTTTTTCAGGAACCACGAACAAATATCGATAAATGGGGTCTGGCGTGGGGTTTGTCTTAGACAAATTCTACCGGATCGAACCACAACTGGCTAAACCGTGGCCGAGCGCGCCAACACAGCGATGAATTCCATAATGATCTTCAGCGCCGCGAAAACGGTCGCTTCGGAGGGATCAAGCGGCGGCGAGACTTCTACCAAATCCAACCCAACCAGTGGCAGGCCCTGCAAGGCTTTGAGAAGCGTCAGTACCTCTCGCATCGTCAGTCCACCACAATCCGGTATACCGGTTCCCGGTGCGACGGAGGGATCAAGAGCATCAATATCCAGCGAAATATGGATGGCATCGCAAGCGCTCAAAATCCCCCGTACTTCGGCGGCGACAACTTTCATTCCGTGGTCAGCGATCTGCTGCATCGAGTAGACATTCAGTTGCCCGTTTTCGATCAGGTCAAGTTCTTGCTCTTCCCACGAGCGCAGGCCGACCATACAAATATCTTGCGGAGCAATACCAGCATCCAGGCCACGGCGCAAGGTGCAGGCGTGCGAAAGGGGTGAGCCGTCGAATTCATCACACAGATCAGGGTGCGCATCCACCCACAGCACGCCCAAGCGCTGACCAGCAAAACGCTGGCGCTGGCCTTGCAAAATAGGTATGCTGACGGAATGATCGCCGCCGAGAAGAATAGGGATATTGGGCAACTGCGCCACGGATTTTCGCACTTGCTCGAAATCGTGCCGCGCATCTACGATCTTGATATCGCCCAGATCGCAGATGCGCATCCCACCCAACCGGGTGCGGTCTTCGCTAAACGGGGCCAGATGGCGCGACCAATAGCGGATCCGCTGTGGCGCGAGGGCGGCTCCCGTACGGGCACTGGCCAGGCCATCGAAGGGGATGCCGATTACGGTGAAGTCGCTCTCGGCAGGGGAACTTTCCGGGGAGTGTAGATCACCCCAAAGGTTGTGCGTACCTTCTACTGTCATATCCACCTCGCTCGTAGATCGCTAACTTACTCAAATAAAGCAATCACCGCATCCCGAAAGACTCTGGTATGATGGTCCACATCGGCTTCGGTAGTGTCGGGGGAAATCAAGGCCATATTATGGAAGGGAGTCAGCAGAATGCCGCGATTGAGGGCGTACAAGTGCATATAGCGGTCAAGATCATGATCAATGGCTGCCGCGGCTTCACCGCCATTTTTAGGCGGGTTGGGGCGAAACCAATATTCGGAGCGGTTGCCCAGGCGCTTGACAATCCAGGGCAGGCGAAATTCCTGAATAACGCTCTCCACACCGGCAGTGAAACGTTCTTGCAGTTGGAAGGCTCTATCGTAGAATTCTTTGGTGAGCACGTTTTCCAGAGTGGCTTTCATCGCCGCGATCGAGAGCGCATTACCCGCCAATGTGCCACCAATACCACCCACATCGGCATCATCCAGATCGAGCACTGCAGAAAAGCGCGCCGAGACTTCATCGGTAAATCCGTAAACTGCTGCCGGAACGCCGCCCGCCAGCGGTTTGCCTATCGTCAGAAAGTCGGGCTGCAGACCATGAGCCGCCGTATACCCACCCGGCCCGGTGCAGATGGTATGGGTCTCATCGATGATCAGGTAGGTGCCATATTTGCGGGTGAGTTCACGCAGGGCCTGGTGATAACCGGGATCAGGGTGAATAATGCCAATATTGGTCATCGCCGGCTCGGCCAGCACCGCGGCCACATCTCCTTCCTGAAGGGCTTTTTCCAGTGCCGGGATATCATTGAATTCGACGACTCTGGTGGTCAATGTCGGGTCAATTTGCGGCCCCATATTGTTGGGACGCGATATCGCCTGGCCGTCATCGTCAAGGATAATGAAGCTCTCATCCACCGTGCCATGGTAACAAAAGTTAAAAACAAGCACTTTGGGTCGCCCAGTGATCATGCGTGCCATGCGCAATACGAAACGGTTGGCATCGGTTGCAGTCAGGGTGAATTGCCAATAGGGCAAGCCAAAACGCCGCTGAAGTTCCTCGCCAACGGCAATCACATCTTCAAAGGGCAGCATCAGCGTGATGCCCTTCTGCATTTGTGCCATTACAGCCTGAACGGAAGCTTCCGGGGAATGTCCGGTCATCGCCCCGGTATCACCGAGGCAAAAATCAACATAGTTATTTCCATCCACATCACTGAAGTGCGCCCCTTTGGCTTCAGCGACGAAAACCGGGAACGAGCCAGCCCAGCGGATCATCCACAGCATGGGTACGCCACCATGCATGGATTTGCGTGCCCGTTGATAGAGCGCGTAGGATTTGGGGTGATTCCGGTGAAAGAGTTGCGCCTCCGATTGGAGCAAGGCTTCGAGTTTGGTGCGGTCAAGCGTTGGCATATACCCTCACATAAACCCATCTACAGACACAAGCATTCACCACAAAGGCACAAAGTTAGACCTTTAGGACTGCCGTGAGAAACCCCTAAATCTGGACTACTACCACGGGGATTCCCAGAGACCCACAAAGATTTTATAACAGCCCAGGTTCTGGTTGGATGAGCCAGAATAGAACACGGATAACGCTGATTTTGCGGATGTACACGGATTATTTTGTTTTAATCTGTGAAAATCCGTCTGGTCGGTATTATTCGCGTTCTATTTCTGACTCTACTGCAAAAACCCTTCACCGCCGAGAACGCGGAGAGCGCAGAGTTT
>CALCSH010000384.1 GCA_937893815.1 uncultured Anaerolineae bacterium
CATGTCACGAGTATTACCACTGCTATAATCGCGGTGTGAATTATGCGCCTATCTTTTACGCACCCGAAAACTGGCTTTTCTTCCTGAAGCGTTTGCAGCAATACTTTACCCCCGAACACGCCGAGATAGTGGCTTATTGCCTGATGCCGAACCATTATCACTTGCTGATTCGGGCCAATAGTGACCACGTCAGCATGAAAGTAATGCAGCCTTTTGCCACATCATACACAAAAGCCATCAACAAACAGCAGGAACGAGTAGGAGCGCTGTTCCAGGGCGCCTTTCAGGCCAGGCATGTGGATCGTGAAGCCTATTTACTGCATCTCTCTCGCTATATCCATCTCAACCCGGTAGAAGCTGGCTTGGTTGATACGCCCGAGAAGTGGGAATTTTCCAGCTATCGGGATTTTATCGGCTTGCGAAATGGTACGCTCCCTCAGCCCGAAAGTGTTCTGGCGCAATTTCTTTCTCGGCAAGCCTACGCAGATTTTGTTAGCGATGGACGCCCAATCCAAGCTGGTTTGCCCGTCAATATACTTTTTGAAGCATAGAAGTGAAACTTCTCGAAGAAGTTTCACTTCTGGATAACTTTATGACACCACTTTCCTCTGATTTCACTCACGAACTCCAACGCGCCGGGCTGGAAGTGCGCACAGACATTACCACGCGCACCATTTACAGCACCGACGCTTCACTCTACCAGATCACCCCGTTGGGGGCCGCTTTCCCGCGCACGCTCGACCAGCTCAACGCGGCGGTAGAGTTGGCAGCCCAACACCGTGTGCCGGTGCTGGCGCGTGGGGCTGGCAGTTCACTGGCCGGGCAGGCCGTCGGCGAAGCCCTGATTTTGGACTGCTCGCGGCATCTCAACGCTATCGGCGATGTGCAGCCCTCCGCAGGCGGCGGCTGGCAGATCAGCGCCCAACCGGGGGCGATATTGCGCGATATCAACCGCGCCGCCGCGCCTCACGGCCTGATGATCGGCCCCGACCCGGCCTCCGCTGACCGCGCCACCCTGGGCGGCAGTCTTGCCAACAACGCCAGCGGCGCACACTCGATTGTCTACGGCATGTTCGCCGATCATGTTATCGCCCTCGAAACTATTTTTGGCAATGGAGAAATGGAAACCCTTACTGAAACAGCGATTTCAGCGCTCAAACCTGCCAACCTTCAACCTTCAACTTTTAACGCTTTCTACGCTGCCGCCCTCGACATCCGCACTACCCTCGCTAACGAAATCCGCACCCGCTGGCCGCGTACCTACCGCCGCGCCGCTGGATACAATCTCAACTACCTGCTGCCCTGGTCGCCCGCCGCCCCGCCGCACTTCCGTCCCCCGTCTTCCGTCTTCGGTCAGGCGTACCCCCCGGTATCGCCGAATCACATCAACCTGGCGCATTTACTCGTCGGCTCCGAAGGCACGTTAGGCGTTATTCGTCAGGCAACCATTCGGCTGGTTCCCAAACCGCGCCACACCGTGCTGGCCGTGCTGGCTTTTGATTCCGTGGAGCAGGCCTGCGACGAAACCCCGCGCCTGCTGGAACATCAGCCCAGTGCTATCGAGCTAATTCCGCGCGTGCTGCTCGAACTGGCCGCCTCCGTCCCCGCCTACGCCCGCCTGCTGGATTTTATCCCGGCGGTTTCCGGCGGCTTACCCGCCGCGCTGCTGGCTGTCGAATTCGCCGGGGATGATCTTCAACAGCTCATCACGCAAGCCCGCGCTTTGCGCCACGATGCCCTCATCGCCGAGACGCCCCAGGCCCAGGCACGCATCTGGGCGCTGCGCAAGGCGGGCCTGGGCATTTTGCAGTCGCAGCCCGGCGATCTGCGCACGCACACCTTCATCGAAGACCTGACCGTGCCAGTGGACAGGCTGGGTGATTATGTACGCGCCATGAACACCATTGCCGCTGCTCACGACACCGAGTTCTACTACTACGCCCACGCTTCGGCGGGCTGTTTGCATGTGCGCCCGTTGTTAAACCTGAAAACCACTGCCGGTCAGCGCGATTTGCGCCAGATTGCCCAGGAAGCGGTGCGCGCCACGATTGCATTGGGGGGGACAACGACCGGGGAGCATGGCGACGGCCTGGCGCGCTCGGAGTGGTTGGAGCAACTCTACGGCCCAAAAATTGTGGACGCATTTCGTCAATTGAAGCTGGCAGCCGATCCGTTGGGGATTCTCAACCCGGGCAAGATCATTGACCCCCCGCCGATGGACGCTAATCTGCGTTATGGGTTGGAGTATCGCACCCAGGGTTGGAAAACCGTGATGAATTTCGACCGGCAAGACGGTCTTAGCGGCGCCATCGAAATGTGCAATGGAGCCGGAGTTTGCCGCGGCGACATCGGGGTGATGTGTCCCTCCTTCCAGGCCACGCGCGAAGAAATGCACTCCACACGCGGGCGGGCGAATCTGCTCAGGGCGTTGATTAGTGCTTCGCCGACAGAAGACAGAAGACCGGAGGCCGGTAAAACCCGCCTTCCGCCGTCCGTCCTCAGGACGGAGGATGTCTTCACCGCCCTCGACCTGTGTCTGGCCTGCAAGGGCTGTAAATCCGACTGCCCCTCGCTGGTAGATATGGCGAAGCTCAAATACGAGTTTACGCACCATTACTACCAGTCGCACCGCCGCAAATTGCGCGATTATGTATTTGGTTATATCGGCCTGCTGGCAAAATGGGGGAGCAAGGCTCGGCGATTCGGGAATTGGATAGTAGGGATTGGGTTGGTGAACCGTGTTCTGGGACTGACTCCACAGCGAAAATTGCCCCGTTTGCAGAGCG
>CALCSH010000385.1 GCA_937893815.1 uncultured Anaerolineae bacterium
ATGCAACACTAAAGATGGATCTCCATTGTGTGACACGCTGGAGTAAATTTGACACCGAATGGGAAGGCGTGTCGTTACGCACACTGATAAATGAAGGCTTTATCGTACCCAAAGCGGAAGCCGCTTTTGTCGTTCAGCACGCCGAGTATGGCTATACAACCAATTTGCCCCTGGCGACGATGCTGCAAGATAATTTCTTGTTGGCCACCCACTTCAATGGCGAACCTCTCTCCCCCGATCACGGCTACCCGCTGCGAGGGGTGGTTGGGTATATCCCCGGTCGGGAAGATATCCAGACCCCTTATTTGTGGAAAGGCGCAAAATGGCTGTGCGGTATCCAGTTCACCCAAAACGATCAACTGGGTTTTTGGGAACGCGCCGGGTATCATAATGATGCCGATATTTGGGGAGAACAACGAATTGCCTGATGGAAACTGGAAGCATGACTGAAAAGCGCATTCTCATCGTCGAGGATGACTTTGATAATACGGCGTTGGTGCGTGTACTGTTGGAGCGCGAAAATTTTGATGTACTCGCCGCACGAGATGGGGAGATGGGCCTGGATGTGGCGCGAACGGCTCATCCCGATTTGATTGTTTTGGATCTGGATATGCCGAAGCTGGATGGCTGGGGAGTGTTGCAACAACTAAAGGGTGATAAAAAAACGCAGCATATTCCCATTGTTGTAGTGACGGCGCACCTGATGTACGATGAGCGCAAGAAAGTGTTTGATGCGGGTGGAGCAGGGTATTTGCAAAAACCGTTTTCCATTAGCGATCTGGTTGCTGAAATTCGTCGTTGGGTATAACCCGCACACCCATAGTTATCTTTATTGTGGGGGAATCAGCGTAAATACTTCGTAATTAAGATCCAGATAATTTCGCTGTAAGGTGGGGCAATTCTTAGCGGCGTGATCATACGGTAGCACTACATGCGTAATCCCCTCGGCGGCGAGTTCTTCGAGGGTTGCACAACCATCAGCGGCTGTTTCGGCCCGGTAAAGACGACCCGCCATGCGTACGCGGCGATACCATTCCAAAACTTCAATATCTTTATAGGGAATTGATTTAAACTCCACGAAGACAGGTGTTCCTGTTTCCAGGCGGAAATCTTGCATGTGTAGTGGAACCGCGTACACTTGCCCCGCAGCGAAATTCTCGACTACAAAGGCCATCATCTCACGGTCTGGGCTGGAGGCACGCTCCCAAGCATTGACAACAAAGATACCCGCGCCTGCCAGCGCAAGTAACACCGCCGTGATGAGACTGATATTTAGCAGGGCGCGCTCGCGACTCTGGGTGAACGCGGCAAAACGAGCGCAAAACCATTGCAGCGCCGCGGCAATCAACACGGCCAGTGCCAGCGGCATCAACACCGTCGATATGCGCCAGGGGAATAACAGTGCCAGAACTCGATTCGCTGTGATAATCTGTAGTACAGTCAGCAGGGAAGCGACGAGGAAGGGAGCCAGTAGAATATAGAATAAACGTGTTCTGCGCGCCAGATAGAGGGCAGCCAGCATCAGTGTGATTTTTACGGGCACGGTAGCATCCCACCACTCGGCAGGCAGGGCATGATGTGGAATGCGGAACTCGACTAGCAGTTTGCGTGCTTCGAACATAGAATCGGGATGCGTGGCAGAGAATACCCAGGCTATCCAAAGGACAATTGGCAACACGCCCAACAGTGCCAGCGCGCCAAGCCTAAGCGGCTGACGCAGGTTGCGTTGTTCCCATAGCGTGATACCCATGAATGTTGCTGTGAGTACGCCCGCGCTGAGTAGATAGGTCGGGTGAATCGTCGCGGCGAGGATGATGGGCAGCACGCTCCACAAGGTTTTACCGCGCAAGAACAGGTAGATTGCCAGCAACAGTAATACGCCAAAGGTACTGGGTTGCAGCACTTCCCCCAGCAGACGCTGGCCAGCCACCCCGCCATCGAAAAGATAGGCCCAGTTTGCGCCCAGACTGCGCACCAGAACAAAGCGCAGCGCAGCGGCATTGAGACTGGAAAACACAGTCAGAAATAACCAGCGTGAGAGACGTGTTTGCCCAATTTGGAATATTTCTTGACTGATGCCCAATAAGCTGAAGAGATAAATCCCGGACAAGCCCCCAAAGTAGAGATAAAAAATCGGCGGCCAGGCCAGCAACCGATAGGTGATCAACACCAACCCGCTGAATATCGGCGTTGGATCCAGCGTATTTGCCAGCCAATCAGCGCTGAGGTCACCCCAACCGGCTTTCGCCAGTCCGTGCAAAAAATACTGGTTCTGGTTGGATGTGAATAGCGGCGCTTGCGAATAGGCCAGTGTAAAGAGCACGCTCCACAGGAGAATAAAGGCGATGTGTTTGTTTTTGTGGGTCAAAGACGAATCCTGAAGCAGGCTTACCTGCTTATTCCTGCTCCACCCGCATACATTCTCCCCGGCGGATTTGGTAGCTATCGAAATCGCGTGCCACGCGCACGTTGTCGAAATTGGCGAGTGCTTCTGCTAGCACATCGCGCTCGCGGTAGCGCCGCGAAAGATGAGTCAGAATCAAGTGCTGAATCTTGGCTTCTTCGGCGAAGTTGGCGGCCTGCTGGGCAGTCAGATGGCCAAATTGGTGCGCCATATCGGTTTCGGAGATGAGATAAGTGGATTCAATCACCAATGCATCCACCCCGCTCAGCACGTCGAGCAAGTTATCGGTGCGGCCTGTGTCGCCAACGATGCCTACACGGACGCCCTCGCGTTCCGGGCCGAGCACATCATCAGGTTGAATCTGACGCCCATCGGGCAGAGTCACGCTCTCGCCTTTGACGAGGTGCCCGCGCCATGGGCCGGGGGGAATATCCAGGGCTTCCGCTTTTTCCAACAAGAAAGGCCGCCGTGATTTTTCTTCAAATAAATAGCCCAGCGAATCCGCTCCGCGATGCACTACGGGGAAAGCCGTAACAGTGAAATCTTTGGCATCGTAAATTGGGCCGGGGGCTATTTCTTCCAGGTGCACTTCAATCGGTGGGCGTACACCGCGAAAAACAACCCGAAAGAGCAAATCGTCTATGCGTTCTAGCGTGCGCGGCGAGCCCATGATCACAATCTCGTCCATTGCTTCCCAGCGTGCCAGTGTCGAAACCAGCCCGCCTAGCCCTAGAATATGATCGAGGTGGCTGTGGGTGATAAGAATGCGATTTAGCCCCTTAAAGCCCATTCCTGAGCGCAAAATCTGGCGCTGGGTGCCCTCGCCGCAATCCACCAGGAAGCGGTGCTCATTGTGCTGAATCACCTGTGCGGATAGCCCGCGGTGAAACGATGGGGCCGAAGCGGAGGTGCCGAGAAAAGTAATTTGAAACAAAGTGGTATTTTCCTTTCGAGAAGTAACCTATTCTACCGCAAGGCCTAAGAACCCCCAACCCCTCAAAACCTGGGATTTCTCACGGCAGTTCCCAAAGAGCCAAAACCTGGTAGCTCAGGAAACAGACCATTTGTGCTATAATTTTCAACATGGCCCGCAAAAAAAAGACCACATCTCGTAAAACGACTCGCCGAAAACCCAGCCAGCCCACCCCGAAAAAACGACAAGGACTTTCCCTGGATCGCAAACTCGACATCGCCGGGGTCGTGATGGCCGTGGTCGGTTTGCTGACACTCTTCGGGATGCTTTCCCCCAATAACAGTGCCATTATGGGCGGATGGCTGAGTACCTTACTCAAACTCTTCGGCTGGGGTGGTTATATTTTGCCGCTTGGCCTGATTGTGGTTGGTTTGTGGTTGATTATGCGTAATTTCGAGCGCCTGCCGCATTTCTCGCTCGAGCGCGCCGTGGGCATAGTCTTGATCTTCTCTTTTTTGCTGATCTTCTTTTCTTTTTTCGCGTTCCTGATCGAAAAAAGCGGCCTGTTGACCCTCAGCACCGATGTCAATGGCGGGGGGGTGCTGGGCGGACTTATTTTCAACACACTGCATTCGCTCCTGGGTATTGGTGGCGCCTTAATCATCCTTGTGGCCTGGCTGGTATTGGGTTTGGTGATTACGATTGATATGACGGTCTGGGAATTATTTCGCTGGCTGGCGCCATTGAGTTCTGTGAGCCGCTTGGCGGGGAAACGCGCCGTTCGGGGTAGCAAAACCATCCTGACGAAGCTTTTCCCCCCACCCCAACAGGCAGTTCAGACGCAGCCCGCGGCGGGTGAGGTGATCCCTGCGGTTGCCGTACCCTCACTGGGGCAATCCGTTGAACAACCCCGCCCCGAGCCGGAGGCTCCTCTTCATGAATGGATTCTCCCCATTGTGGATGAAATCCTTGAAATTGGCGAAGATGTCCCCATCGATGATGAATTCGACCGCCAGCGCGCCAAGACCATCGAAGAGACGCTGGAATCTTTCGGCGCACCGGCACGTGTAGTGGAGATCAACCGCGGCCCGACGATCACCCAGTTTGGTGTTGAGCCGGATTTTATTGAGTCGCGCGGCAATCGCAAGCGCGTGCGCGTGAGTAAAATTGCCAATTTGGCCGATGATCTAGCTCTGGCGATGGCCGCCACACGCGTGCGTGTAGAAGCGCCGGTGCCCGGCAAGGGGTTTGTGGGCATCGAAGTGCCCAATGAAGAGACCGCCCTGGTTTCGCTGCGAGATGGCATCACCAATCACGCTTTTAAGCGCCTGGATGGCCGTCGGCTGCGCTTTGCCCTCGGGCAAGATGTTTCCGGTAATGCCGTGGCTGCCGATCTGGCTGCCATGCCCCACTTGCTGATTGCCGGGACAACCGGTTCGGGCAAGTCCGTGTGCGTCAATTCGATTATTGCCAGTCTGCTGATGCACAACACCCCCGACGAATTGCGCATGATTATGGTAGATCCCAAACGTGTGGAGTTGACCGGCTACGACGGCATTCCGCACCTGTTGGCTCCGGTGGTGGTTGAACTCGACCGGGTAGTTGGCGCGTTGCAATGGGTGACGCGTGAAATGGATCAGCGTTACGAGAAATTTGCCGATGTCGGGGCGCGTAATTTGAGCGATTTTAACGGGCAGGCCGAGGTCAACGGCTTGCGCAAACTGCCCTACTTGGTGGTGATTATCGACGAATTGGCTGATCTGATGATGCTGGCCCCGGATGAGACTGAGCGCTCGATTACGCGTATGGCGCAGTTGGCGCGGGCGACTGGTATTCACATGGTCATCGCTACCCAGCGCCCCTCGGTGGATGTTGTTACCGGCTTGATCAAGGCCAACTTCCCGGCGCGGATAGCTTTCGCCACGGCTTCGGGTATTGACAGCCGCGTGATCCTCGATCAGCCCGGCGCGGAGCGCCTGTTGGGGCGCGGGGATATGCTCTTTTTAGCCCCCGATGCACCGGCGCCGGTACGCTTGCAAGGGGTCTTCGTTTCAGATTTCGAAATTTTGAGTATCGTGCAATACTGGCGCAGGCAGCATGGCTATGTGGCGCCTAATTCGGTGGCAACCGCCGCCGGAGGGCATCCCGATGGCATTCCGCGCAATCTGCCCCTCAAGCAAATGGAATTCTGGGATGCGGACAAATTAAAACCTGAGGAAGACCGCGACCCGTTGTATGATGAGGCCATGGATTTGATTCGCCGCAAGGGCCGCGCCTCGGTCTCGATGCTGCAACGCGCCTTGCGGATTGGCTACACCCGCGCCGCCCGCCTAATCGATACCCTGGAGAGCAATGGCATCATCGGCGGCGCAACAGGAGGTTCGGCCCCGCGCGATGTGCTCGACTACGGCGCCGCCGCGCCGCCGAAAGATGATTGATGATCATCAGCGCCAGCCGCCGCACGGATATTCCCGCTTTTTATGCTCAATGGTTCATTAACCGCGTCCGGGCTGGATTTTGCGCCGTGCCAAATCCCTACAATCGCCAACAAATTTCGCGGGTCTCCTTGCTGCCCACATGACCCCCAATCTTCAGCGCTTTTTGAAATGACGCCGAAATAGCTTGTTCTTGATATAATCCATCCCTATGAACAGACAGCGCATTTTCACTGCCCTGGTAGTAATACCGGGCTTTATTGTTTTAGCTGCTTTACTATATAATTACCCGCCGATAAACGAGCGTCTGGCCTGGCGTGTGGATGACTGGCGGGCGAAGATCAAATATGCCATCAATCCGCCCGAGGAGGCGTTGTTCATCCCGGAGGGCGGCGTGGATGCGGGCGAAACCCCCTCGGTAACGCCTGCCCCTACGCTGGTTCCGGCCAGCCCTACCCCCAGTCCCGTCGGGCCGACAAATACACCTTTGCCTTCGCTCACACCTACGGTCACATCTACGCCTCTACCGGAAAAAGTCACACTGAGCGGTGTGCGGCACGAGTTCCAAAAATGGAATAATTGTGGCCCGGCCACACTTTCGATGGCGCTCTCGTTCTGGAAGTGGAACGGTGATCAGCGCGATCCGGCGGCATTTCTCAAGCCCAATCCGCGCGACAAGAATGTAATGCCCTATGAGATGGTGGCCTATGTCAACGAACAGACCGAGTTCAATGCCATCTGGCGCGTGGGTGGCGACATCGAAATACTCAAACGCTTGATTGCGGATGGTTTCCCGGTGATTGTGGAAAAAGGCTTCGAGGGAGTGGGATTTGATGGCTGGATGGGACACTACGAACTGGTCACTGCCTATGACGACGCCCGGCAGCGCTTTCTGGCGCAAGATTCGTTCATCATGGCCGATTTGCCGGTTTCGTATGAAGATATGCAAACCTACTGGCAGCATTTCAACTATATTTATATTGTGGTCTATTACCCG
>CALCSH010000386.1 GCA_937893815.1 uncultured Anaerolineae bacterium
TGCCGTTGATTTGAAGCGTAGGCGTGAAGGCCGCATCGACATGCAAGTCATCCGAAATCACGTCTTCGAGAAAAACAGCCCCGAAAGCGAAATAATCCGAAACCTGAAATTCAATGGTGAATTCAAGCGTTGCGCCGGGAATGGCATCGCCGCCGCCAACTACGCTGGATGATTTCTGGACGGGGATAGATTTATTAGTATGCGCATAATCCACTGAGGGTGGCGTGCCAACCGCCAGATGCTGCGAGGGTTGGTCGCGCGTATCTTTGGGCAGCCAGTCGCCCTCAACATAGGCGTCATTCTCGGAGGTGCTGGAAGCGCCTGTTGTTGCTGGCAGCACACGACTCGCAGCGGCGTCTTCCAACGGCACATAAAAGCTGAATTGCACCTGAGCATCGTTACCGGCCCCACCGGTGACCGACCCTAGATCGCAAAGTAGAGTCCCCCCAGGGGTGGTCGTGCTCGGCTCAGTAGCGCAACTCGCCGGGGAAATCATGGCGATAAACTGCACATTATCGGGCAGGGAATCGCCAATCGTCAGGTTGTCCACGATCTGTCCAGCGGCAATATCCACATTGATGGTATAGGTGCGCGGAAAGTTCGGCCCGGTGGCGGTCTCACTCTCCGGCGGCGAACCCGATTTACTCATCGTGAGAATCGATGGCGTGACTGTCGCCGGGCTGCCCCCCTGCCAGGTGCTGCTAGTATTACTGGATGGCGAAAGAATAATCGCATCGCAGCACCAGTTATCCAGCGGATCGCTGCCGTACATAAAACCGCCACGCGCCCGAATTGGCAGCGGCGCACTACTATCTGCCAATTCGCTGAGGGTAGCGTTAAAGATCACCGAAACTGACGGCTGGCTAGGCACAAAGGAGCCAAAAGGCAACTTGCAGGAAACCAGTTTATCGCCGCCATCACCGGTAACGACAAGATAATCGCCATTCGTATCGCGGGCGTAGGGATGTATTGCCCGCCCGCTGCTGTTGAATTCTCTGACCGTACATTCCAGCTTGCTGCCCAAATAGGTGGCCCCCAGGGTAGCATCAAAATCGATGCCATCTTGCACTTCGGCAGGTGTGGCATACGGATCGCCATCGACGCCATTGACCGGGAAAATCACATCCACAAACGGGCCGTAGCCGGTGCTGGAGCCAGTATTATCAAAGCTAACCGTGAAGGTGAAATCCTGCCCGATCATCAACGAACCCGGTGTGGAAACGCTAATTGATGGCGTTGCCGCAAACAGCGGACGCGCCTGCGCAATCGGCGTTCCAGGGATCAACGTAATCATCATAAACAGGATTCCAAACAAGAAATAGAGAACACTCACTCGCTTTGGCATTCGGCGCATATCGAAAGGCATATTCTTCTCCGTAAAAAAATAGGCTCTTTAGGAACTGCCGTGAGAAACCCCAGATTTAGGGGTATAGGGCGTGCTCCG
>CALCSH010000387.1 GCA_937893815.1 uncultured Anaerolineae bacterium
TATGTCGCAGAAATTTGCCCTGTACGATGAGTTGACCGTTCGAGAGAATTTAAAATTCTACGCCGGTGTGTATGGCGTGCGGGAGCGCGCTCATATTGAGAATACACAGGCGCGTCTGGGCTTGAGCGAAATGACCCGCGAGCGCGTGTCCGATTTGCCGGTGGGCTGGCGGCAGCGATTGGCGCTGGCTACGGCAATTGTGCATAGGCCGCGGCTGCTTTTTTTGGATGAACCGACCTCGGGGGTAGACCCGACCGCCCGGCGCGATTTTTGGGATTTGATTTACGATTTCGTCGAAGAAGGCGTGACCGCCTTCGTCACCACGCATTATATGGATGAGGCCGAATATTGCGGGCGTGTGGGGATTATGAGCGCCGGAAAGTTGCTGGCAATGGATACCCCCTCGGGGTTAAAACGCGACCATCTGCCGGGTATCGCCTGGGATGTCTATGCCGAGCCGCTGTTGCAAGCGTTGGCCGCCCTGGAACAATGTCCCGGCGTGCTGCGGGCGGGCCTCGCCGGGGATCATTTACGGGCGGTCACAGAACGTGACCTGCGCCAGGAAGATTTGCAGGCCGCATTGGCCGCCATCCAAGCCAGCCAGATTGAAGTGACACGTGCCGAACCTACGCTGGAAGATGTCTTTTTATCACTGGCAGAGGGGCGTTAGTTTTATGCCCAGACCTGATACAATGTGCGCAGGCTGAGGGCGATAATCAGCAGCCCCACTGCGATCATCAACGGTTTACGGGGAACGCGTTGGGTGAACATCGCGCCCAGCGGCGCGGCGACGGCCCCGCCCAAAATCAGGCCAAGGATGACTTGTAAATTGGTCAGCCCAATCGTAAAAATAAATGTGGTTGCTTCCGCAAATGTGATGAAAAACTCCGAGAAGTTGACTGAACCAATTGTCTTGCGCGGCTGATTGCCGTTTGCCAGCAGAGTGGTGGTGACAATCGGCCCCCACCCGCCGCCGCCAATCGCATCAAAAACTCCGCCGATAATCCCCAAAATGGTTAAGTGAATCGGTTGCATTTTCGTCGCGCTGGGCTTGAAGGCCTTGTAAATGATGCGCGCCCCCATGATAAGCAGATAAATCGAAATATAGGGCTTGATGAAATTGCCATCAATTTTCGTGAGTAGATACGCTCCCGTCACGCCACCCAACACGCCGGGGATCAGCAGTCGCTTGATCAGATCCCGGTCGAGGTTGCCCAGCCGCCAATGTGAAATCCCTGAGATCGCTGTTGTGAATACTTCGGCCGTATGCACCCCGGCGCTGGCGATGGCCGGTGAAACGCCGAGGCTGAGCAAAAAACTGGAAGCGCTAACGCCGTAGGCCATACCCAGACTACCATCAATCATCTGAGCAATAAAACCGACCAAAACAAACAGCCAAAAACTGGTTTCCATATGTGTTCTCCTAATATTCTATGGATTTAGTATAATATCCGACGAAATAAAAAGCACCAAAAAATATCCTGATTTCCTGGCTTCCTTATGGAATGCTCGTATTCACCTGGCTGGCCTGCACTTTCTCGATCACGTCTTGCAGGGAGGTGTTATCCAACATGCGGGCCAACTCATCGCGCACTTCTTGCATGGTCAGACGCAGGCCACAGGTGGCCTCATCGGGGCAGCCACAGGGTTCGTAGGCCATCTGGCTGACACAGCGGATGGGGGCCAGCGGGCCATCCAGCACGCGGATTATCTCGCTCAGCGAAATCTCGGCCGGAGTGCGCGCCAGATAGTAGCCGCCGCTAACGCCGCGTTTGCTTTGCAGCAGACCGGCATTGCGCAGGCTGAGCATGATCTGCTCCAGATATTTGATCGGAATCTGCTCGCTGTGGGCAATCTCTTTAATCTGGTACATGGGCTGCTCGACCTGATGCACCGCCAGGAAGATCATCGTCCGCAGGCCGTATTCACCGCGTTTGGAAAGTTTCATAATTAGATATACCTAAATCCCTATTGATTTTATATAGTATACACTTGGTCAGGAATTCCAACAAGAGGAAAGGTTGAGCAAGTTGGCAGGTTGGAACATTCCAACCTGCCAACTTGCCAACTTTTTAAACTCACGACTTTTTACTTGCGTTGCCCTCGCCGCGCCAGCAAACCCCGAATGCGGGCGTGACGCTCGCGAGTTAGCGGATAGAACCAGGCCATCACCACGGCGCTCAAGAGCAAGAAGGCTCCAAAGGGGCCGATCAAAATACGCATGGCCATCAGAGCGCTGTCTGGCTGCTGGAAGAAAGTAGCCCCTACGGGAGGTGTCTGGTAACCAAACCAACCCAGCGCCTGCAAGGCAATGAAGATCGCGAATGCGCCGGTCAGTTTGCGGACGAAATTTTTGACCCCATAATAGATACCCTCCTGACGGCGTCCGGTGCGCAGTTCGTCCCATTCGATCACATCTGGGAAAATGGCGTCCGGCAGCACATGCGCCACCGAGACCGAGATACCCGCCATCACCGCCAAAATCAAAATATAGGTGATCTGACCGGGTTGAATGCTGAAAATAAGCAACTGCACAACGGCCCAAAAGGACATGCCAATAATATAGGCAATATTTTTATTCAGTCGTTTGGAGAGCCACAACCAGAAAGGCAACACCAGCACCGAGGTGATCAGCAATAGCGCAAAGACCGCCGATTCGAGCGGCAGGCCAAGGGCCTTTTCGAGCAAGTTTCCGCTTGCCATCCAATACGTCAGATAAAAAGGCAGCGCCAGGGCCACCAGATCAAAGGTGATCCAGTTGAGCATATAAATGCCAGTGGCAAAACGGAAGGGGATATTGGCCCAGGCCGTGCGTAAGATCACACCGAAGGGGGTCTTTTGCTCGCGCTCAATCTCTTCATCTGAGCGCTGGCGCTCGTGCACCCGGAAGAAAATCAGCAGCAGCGGGATAATCGCCAGCCCGCCGAAGAGCGCCGAAACAATCAAATAACCCTGCTGCTGTGTGGCGCCGCTTGCCAGCATCGCGTCGACAATGGCCGGAGCAGCCACGGCGGTCACCAGCGAGGCCATGAGGTTAAAAAACATACGATAAGTGGTCAGGGAGGTGCGCTCGTCATAATCAGGCGTGATATCGGGGGTCAGGGCATACAGCGGGACGGCGACCAGGGTTTGGAAGGTATCGCTGAGCATATACGCCAGTGAGACGGTCACGGCCAGGGCAATCTGACTCCCCCAGGGTGGCGCCCACCATAAGAGCATGAATCCCAACCCGTAGGGAATCGCCCCGAATAACAGAAACGGACGCCGCCGTCCCCAGCGCGTGCGCACGCGGTCGCTGAGCATCCCCACCAGCGGATCGTTGATCGCATCCCAGATGATGCTGATCAGTGCG
>CALCSH010000388.1 GCA_937893815.1 uncultured Anaerolineae bacterium
GAAACGCGTCCACTGCGCCGGATATATTCAAGTGTGTCAAGCATGGCCATCACGCGGATTTTCTTTTGCAAAGTTTGCAGGCGTTGGGTGATGTGATCAATTCCAAATCCTTGTGAAGCGGCTTCGGCAGCAGCCAGGACTTGAAATCCAATTCCCATCGAGAGAGAACCGCTGTCGAACACCTTTACCCGCTCACCAAAGGATTGGGCAGCGATCATGGCGGTGTTAAAAATGCCGCTTAACTGGCTGGCCACATGCAGGGAAAAAATTGCCTGCACACCATCTTGAAAAAGTTTTTCGTATACATCTTGAAATACCCCCATGGACGGCGTTGCTGTGGTGGCTGGCGTTTTTAAATGGGGAATGCGCGCGTAGAATTCTTGCCGAGAAATATCGGTGCCGTCTGTCAGACTCGTACCATCCATCACAATAATGGCTGGCACAACCTCCAATTGGTATTGTTGTACTCGCTCGACGGGAATATCGGCTGTGCTGTCGGTGACGATGCCAATACGCATAAATGGATGTTTCCTATACACAGGTGTATACGAGGTGCTTCGCATCCTCTATCACCTGTTTTTTCTGTGAAAGAAAATAAGTGCTCTGTGGTTTATTCGATGGCAATGATGAACTGGTAATGAGGTTGCCCGCCGTCTTGAACTTCCACTTCCTGATCGGGGTAGGCATCACGAATGATATCGGCGATATGGTTAACTTCCGCTTTGTGGATATCGGCGCCATAGAAGAGCGTAATTAATTCGTAATCGTCGGCCTGGGCTTTTTCCAGAAATGACAGACAGGCTGTGGTGAGTTTGTCAGTTGATAAGATTAATTTACCATTATGCAGAACAATGATTTCACCTTCGTTGACGTTGACGCCATCGATTTCAACGGTGCGCGTGGCAATGGTGATTTCACCAGTTTCGACGTCACCCAAAGCCGATTCCATATCCGCGACGACATCCGCGAAATTTCCATTGGGAATCAATCGCAACAGTGCGCTGAGCCCCTGCGGGATCGTGCGGCTGGGTATCACAGCCGCTTGTTTGACCGTTACTTCGCTGGCAGCTTTGGCAGCCATGAAGATATTCTTATTGTTGGGCAGAATTATGACTTTATCAGTGGGTAAATTCTCGAAAGCCTGCAATATTTCCTGTGTGCTGGGATTCATGGTTTGACCACCTTCAACAATAGCGGCTGCTCCCAGGCTGGCAAATACATTAGCAATCCCCGGGCCTGGCGCTACCGTCACCACTGCAATTTGGCCTGGTTCCACGGGAGCTAATTTCAGCGGTTGTTCGTGGCTGGATTTCTCGATCGCCTCCATCTGAGCGAGCAGGTTTTCAATATGCACTTTGGTAATAGTTCCAATCGACATGGTATAGTCGATTGGTTCGTAGCGTTTTTCCGTGGGGACGTGGATGTGCATCCGGTACATGCCTTCGCCCTCACCAATCTGGATTGATGTCCCCATTTCTTCAAGGTCACTGTAGAATTGCTCTAAAACCAGTGGTTCGTGAGGGCGAAAATCCACCACCACTTCATAATCCTGGCCTGGCTCGATCGTTTCCATTGCACTGTCAAGATTTAAGGCTGACAAAGGTTTTACAGATGCAATCGCCGTATCCAGCGACAAGCCTTTGGAGAAGCGCAGCATTCCATCAAGAATATAGAAAAAACCTTTGCCACCTGAATCCACAACACCAGCTTCTTTGAGAACATTTAATAACTCGGGCGTGCGTTCTACCGAAGCATCGGCTTCTTCAACGGCAATTTCGAGAATTTGATATGGATCGTGGGTGGTCTCCAGTGCTTTTTCAGTCGCCGTGGCAACATCTTTGGCAACTGTGAGGATCGTGCCTTCTACAGGGCGCACCACGCCTTTATAGGCTGTATCGCGCGCAACTGCGAATGCTTTCACAAAGGTCGCGCCATCCAGCGTGTCTTTGCCATCCAATGCGCGCGCAATGCCTCGCCAAAGCTGTGAGAGGATCACGCCAGAATTACCGCGTGCACCCATCAGAGCGCCTTGGGCCAGGCTGTTGGCGATTTTCCCAATGCTACGTTCGGGTGAATTTGAAATTTCGTCATACGCAGACTGCATGGTCAGTACCATATTGGTCCCCGTATCCCCATCGGGAACCGGAAAAACGTTGAGAGCGTTGACGCTTTCATGGTTTGTGCGCAACCATGTGAGAGCTGCGAATGCCATATTCTTGAAGGCTAATCCGTCTATCGGTTGTTGGTGTATCTTTTGAGCGAATTCAGAACTTTCTAGTGTCTGTGGGGATGTTGTCATCAATAATTACTCCTGAAAAATATCAACACGGGAACGAATCGCAAAAATACCACTAAGCGGCGAGTGTTCCCGGTTACTGCAAATCATTACGCTTCAAATTCGCTAATTCTTAGCCCCTGAACATGGACATTGATCTCATTAATCGGTACTCCCAAAGATTTTTCAACATGGAAGCGCACCGTATTAGCGACGCTGGTCGCGACGGATTTAATCCGGGTTCCATATTCGATAATGATGTACATATCAATGTTGATATATTGTCCGGTGTAATTGACTTCAATACCGTGGGTGGGGTCTTTAGTTAGCAAGTGCGCAATGCCATCAACAACATTTTTCGATGCCATGCCAACAACGCCATAGGACCGCAATGCCGATTGATAGGCAATCGTTGCGATGGTTTGTGGGGCAACATGTATGCTGCCGATTGGGGTAGTTTCATTCGTCATAATATTCTACTCGCTTGAAAGAGATTCTAATATGTGGTAATATTCTCCGGTTACTCGCGGCGTGTCATTCAACGTGCCGTTTAGGTATTATAAAACGTACATAGTTCATTGAAAAGATGCCGTAAAAACTTGGAAACCAGGTTGTGGTTTGGTGAAGTGCATAAGACTTAATTTCCGAGATTTTCATCTGCGTTGACCCTAACGAATAATTTTTCTAGAAAGGAACAAGTAAGATGGCCGTTTGTGAGAGTTGTGGAAAAAAGACCACTTTTGGTCGCAGTGTCCCCTGGTCGAAGAAATCGACACTTCGGGAGTTTAAGCCTAATTTGCAAAAGATTTCGGTTTACGAAGATGGTCGTAAAATTCGTAAAACCATGTGCGCTCGCTGTATTCGCACATTGGTGAAGACTGCTTGATCGAATGTAATTTTCGAATAAAAAACGATCCGAACCCTGATCTAAACTTCTGAGCTTTGATGTGTGCAGGTTATATCAAAGCTCAGAAGTGTTAACACGCACTTTTCGCGAAAGTTGCTTGCTCAGGGATTTCGATGTATGACTCCACTGAAAAAACTACCGTGCAGGTGTTCCCGCCGGAATATATGGGG
>CALCSH010000389.1 GCA_937893815.1 uncultured Anaerolineae bacterium
CCATATATTCCGGCGGGAACACCTGCACGGTAGTTTTTTCAGTGGAGTCTATCTTACTTTATGGCGAAAGCCTTTTTGGGGCCTCGGGCCAGACCTAGTCGTAAACCAGCGTGCCTACAGCTTCGCCGTGGAGCGCCTGACTGAGTACGCCCTTTTCCCATAGGTTGAGTACTAAAATAGGAAGATGGTTATCCATACACAGGGAAATTGCAGTGCTATCCATGACTTCAAGACGTTTGTTGAGGGTTTCGATATAGGTCAGTTTGTCAAATTTGACGGCGTTGGGATTGATCATTGGGTCGGAGTCGTAAACCCCGTCCACTTTGGTGGCTTTGATGACAACTTCGGCGCCAATTTCCATGGCGCGCAAGGCAGCCGCAGTATCTGTAGAGAAATAGGGATTTCCTGTACCACCACTGAAGATCACCACTCGTCCTTTTTCCAGGTGTCGGATGGCTCGTCGGCGAATATAAGGCTCGGCGACATCACGCATTTCAATGGCAGACTGGACTCGAGTGACAATACCAGTTCGTTCCATAGCATCCATTAGGGCGAGCGCGTTCAGCACCGTGGCTAACATGCCCATATAATCAGCCGTGGCGCGGTCCATGCCGCGCTCCAGGCCGCCGCGCCCGCGCCAGATATTTCCGGCGCCGATCACCAGTGCAATTTCTACCCCGAGGTTGTAGATTTCCTTGATGTGTTCAGCAACACTTTCTGCGCGGAATGGGTCTATTCCAAACCCCTGGGGCGCCGATAATGACTCCCCGCTCAATTTTAATAAGATGCGCTTATATTTGAGGTTCTTTTTCATGGTTTTCCCTTTCGGATAGGCGTAGCGTGTTGATAAAATGGTGTAAAAAAAGCCAACCTCAGGTTGGCTTTTTTTCGTTTTATTAGTTGCTTTGTTCGCCAAGCTCCCAGCGAGCAAAGCGACGGATGACAATATTTTCTCCGATTGAAGCTATATTTCCATGCAAGTATTCTTCAATACTGAGCTTGTCATCGCGGATGTAGGCCTGCCGCAGCAGCACAACTTCATCTTTGAATTTTTCCAGACGGCCTTCGGTAATACGATCCAGAATATTTTCTGGTTTGCCCTCTTCCAATGCGCGCGCGCGTGCAATTTCAAGTTCTTTTTCGAGAACTTTTTCGGGAATTTCATCTACCGTCACATACTGGGGAGAAAGCGCTGCAATCTGCAAGGCGATTTCATGTGCAAACTCACGGAATTTCGCCGAGCGGGCGACGAAATCGGTCTCACAGTTGACTTCAACCATCACACCCACGCGCCCATCGCCGTGTGAGTAGAGTTCCACAACACCTTCAGATGCTTCACGCCCAGAACGCTTGGCAGCGGTGGCCAGGCCTTTCTTGCGCAGAAAGTCAAACGCTTTTTCGAAGTCGCCATTGCTATCTTCGAGTGCTTTTTTGCAGTCCATAAAACCTGCGCCGGTTTTATCGCGCAAGTCTTTAATTTCTTTTGCTGAAATGCTCATTAATTATGCCTCGTCTTCTTGGGTTTCTTCTTCAGTTTCGGCTGTTTCTTCTTCAGCGTCTTCTGGAGTCGCCTCAGGAGCTTCGGTAACTTTCTCAGTTTCGCTAGCCTTTTGGGCTTCAAGTTTTGCCAGGGTAGAAGCGCCAAGCAATTCTTCGTCGCTCATTTCGGCAGTTTCTTCATACGCAACCCGTTCGGGTGCGGCGAATACCTTATCTTCGTCTTCGTCTTTGCGTAGCGCCTGTCCTTCAAGGACGGCATCCGCTATTTTCCCGACGATCAGTTTGATGGCACGAATGGCATCATCGTTGGAGGGGATGATATAGTCCACATTGCGCGGGTCGCAATTGGTATCCACCATTGCCACAACCGGAATCCCCAGAACGTTGGCCTCATGAACGGCCGTCGCTTCGCGGCCAACATCTACGACAAAAATCACTTCGGGCACAGTATCCATTTTACGGATACCGCCGAACAACATATCCAGGCGGTCGATCTTGCGTGTTTCATCCAAAGCTTCTCGTTTGGTGAGAATATCGAACTCGCCGTTGTCGCGCATGAGCTCCAGGCGATTCAGTTCGTTGATGCGCTGGCGGATGGTAGACCAGTTGGTGAGTGTGCCGCCCAACCAGCGGTGCGTTACCCAGGGCATATTGCAACGATCGGCTTCGTTCTGGATGGTTTCTTGTGATTGGCGCTTGGTGCCAACAAACAAGATGCTGCCGCCCGCGGCGATGAGATCGCGCACCAGGGCATAGGCAGTTTCTAATCCTCGGAGCGTTTGTTCCAGATCGATGATGTGGATTTTATTACGCTCAGTGAAGATATAGGGCTTCATTTTTGGGTGCCATCGCTGGGTGCGATGCCCAAAGTGGACACCACTCTCTAAGAGTGCTTTCATGGAAACAACTGACATAGTAAACTCCTTGCGTTATTCCTCCGCCTCTATCGACCCATTGGGAACCGCAGATCAACCCCCGCGGCACGCCCCATGGGCAATTCGAGAGACGTGTGTGATATGATGTGGCCTTTTTTTGTATCAGACCGGGGCGCAGTATATCATAGGAATGATGAATTGTGAATGATGAATGCAGAAAAACAATTGCAGAGTTTTGAATGCAGAATGATGAATGGGGATACGCTGTCTATTATTCATCATTCTGCATTTTGCATTCTGACTTTAAATCTCGGCGGAGCGCAAAGCAATTTTCTCCATGATCATCTCCGCAAACTCGCTTACCGGCAGATCATTTTGCTTGGAGCCATCTCGCTTGCGCAGAGATACGGTTTGATTTTCTAGCTCTTCGTTGCCGACAACCAGCATATAGGGAACCTGCATTTTCTGTGCAGAGCGGATTTTGGCATTCATGCGGTCGGAGCCGAGATCGGCCTTGGCGCGCACTCCCACGGCTTTGAGTTGTTTTTCGATGCGGAGGACGTATTCGGCCTGATCGTCGGTGATGGGGATCAGGCGCACCTGTTCTGGTGAAAGCCACACGGGGAAGCGACCGGCGTAATGCTCAATCAAAAAGCCGATCATACGCTCGTGGGTGCTCAGTGGGGCACGGTGAATGCACAGGGGGGTCTCATCTTCCCCGGCGCTGTTCTTGAAGGAGAGATCAAACCTTTCGGGAACGGCAAAATCTACCTGATTGGTGGCCAGCGTAAATTCACGCCCGATGGCACTCCATACTTGCACATCGATCTTCGGGCCGTAGAAAGCCGCTTCATCATCTACTTCCACATACGGCACGCCGCCGTTATCCATCGCCTGGCGTACCATTTCTTCGGTCTTCAGCCACAGACGCTCGTTATCGACATATTTTTTACCCAAGCCTTCTTTGCCGTGCGTACTCAGGCGCATAATATATTTTTCGATGCCGAATATTTCGAAGTATTCCATATACATGGCGATTACATCCATGAACTCTTGCTCGAAATCTTCCTCCGAGCAGTAGATGTGGGCGTCGTTCATTTGCATGGAGCGCACGCGCATCAGGCCGAAGAGTTCGCCGGATTTTTCGAAACGGTAGCAGGTGCCATATTCGGCCAGGCGGATGGGAAGATCGCGGTAGCTGCGCGGCCTGGCCCCGAAAATTTTATGGTGCATGGGGCAGTTCATCGGTTTGATATAGTAGCGGATGCCTTCCATCTCCATCGGGGGGTACATGCTTTCGGCATAATATGGAAGGTGGCCGCTGCGCACAAAGAGGGCTTCTTTAGTGAGGTGCGGCGTGCGCACGCGCTCATAGCCGTGGTTGTGCTCGATCTCTTTCGCGAGCATTTCTAACTCTTCAATCAGGATGCCGCCATTCGGCAGCCACAGCGGCAGACCGGGGCCAACTTCTTCATCGAAGACAAAGATATCGAGTTCTTTGCCCAATTTGCGGTGATCGCGCTTTTTGGCTTCCTCCAACATGTGCAGATACTCTTTTAGCTCATTGGGCTTTTCCCAGGCCGTGCCGTAAATGCGCTGGAGTTGGGGATTGTTCTCGTCGCCGCGCCAGTAGGCTCCGGCGATGCTCATAAGTTTTATTGCCGATGGGTTGATCTGGCCGGTGTGCTCGACATGCGGCCCGCGGCACAGATCGGTAAAAACATCGTGCGTATAGAAAGAAATATCGGGTTTGGTATCCAGTGGTTCGCCATATTCATCCACACCGCCTTGTTCCAGACCTTCAATTAATTCAATTTTATAGGGCTGGTCAGCGAACATAGTTTTTGCTTCTTCGGCACGGACGACTCTTTTCTGGAAAACATGTTTTCCGGCGATAATTTGCCGCATGCGTTTTTCGATGGCTTTGAGATCATCGGGAGTCAGGTTGCGCGGCAGATCGAAATCGTAATAAAATCCGTTCTCGATGGGAGGCCCGATGGCGATTTTCGCTTCGCCCGGCTCGAAAAGTTCCGATACCGCCTGCGCCATAATATGCGCCGCCGAATGTCGAATGCGATAGAGTTCTGATTCTTCGTATTTCTCTTGCTGTTGGTAAGACATTTTTTACTCCTTCGGAGACCGAAGACGGACGACCGGAGACCGAGAGTGCAATTCTCTGTCTTCAGTCTTCCGTCCCCCGTCTTTAACAAAAAAAGCCCACGCCCAGTCCGGGGCGCGAGCTTTATTAACTCACACGGTTCCACCCGATTTACCCTTCGACAAGTTCAGGGTATCTCTTGGGGCCGATAACGGGGCCAGCCGTTTTGCTTAGTTGCCCTATTGCAAGGCTCAAGGGGTTCAGCTCAACGCTCGCGGGGGGTTTTCTGCGGTGGGATACTGTTGGGAACTCTCAGCCAGTGGTTTCCATTTTCTGTCAGCGCCGCTGCCGCTTACTCGTCCCGGTCCTTGCGTTTTGGATATTAGCTGTCGCTATTATAAATCCCTTTGGATGGCTGTCAAGCGCAGCGCGCAAATTCAGTATGGCTTTCTTAAAGTCGAAACTGAAAAGCAATTTTACCGCTGAGACCGCGGAGAAAAACCTTAATAATCTCCGCGAACTCTGCGTACTCCGCGGTAAATATCCAACCAAATGCAACTTTAAGAAAGCCCTGGCAGATTCAGTATGGCTAACGAATGATCACCCTAAAAAAAAACAGATATTGGAGTGTGTGCCACATACTCCATAGTATAATTTCCAGGATGGGATAGAAAAAAACTGGTATTGCTTGTATTGTAAAAATGACTCTACTGCAAAAAGCCGATGACGGAGATGTCCGTCGGAATATATGGGGGTGGTGGCGAAGCCACCACCCCCATATATTCCGACGGGAACACCTGCACGGTAGTTTTTTCAGTGGAGTCAAAAATAGAAAAATTAACGAAGCCTGGCGAAGCACACAATGCTTGACAGTACAAAAACAAAAACACAACTACAAAATGAATTGGCAGAGATGCGTCAGCGTGTTTTCGAGTTGGAACAATCTGAAGCCATGCGCAAGCAGATCGAAGAAGCTTTGCGAGAAAGCGAAGAATGTTTCCGAAAAGTATATGAAAATATGGCCGTTGGCGTGGCACAGGTTTCGCTGGATTTTTGTATTGAAAGCGCCAATAATGCCTATTGCCATATGCTGGGGTACCGCGAAGAGGAACTGATTGGGAAGCATCTCAAAGATATTACCCATCCAGAGATCGTAGAAGAAAATTTACAGAAACAGGCGCGGCTAGCCGCAGGCGAAATTGATCATTACCGTATGGAAAAGCAGTTCATCCATAAAAGCGGGCGTGTAGTTTATGGCATTCTGGACGCGAATCTCGTCCGCGACGCACAGGGGCAGCCGGTATATTTTCTCGGCAGTGTGTTGGATATTACCGAGCGCAAGCGGGCAGAAAACACGCTAAAAAAATATGCCGCCCAATTAGAAACCCTCAACACGATTGCCACAGCGCTGTCCACTTCTCTCGAGTTAGATAACGTTTTGGAACTTATTCTCAATCAAATCGGCAAAGTAATCCCCTTCGATAGCGGCGCTATTTTTCTGTATGAAGATGCGGGGTTGCGCGTGATGGTCGATCGCAATCTCACCCGATCACCCAGAGGACATCTTTTCCCCGGTGAAGACGAGCTATTTGCAGAAATCTTGCAAACACGCACCCCGCTAATTTTGAACAATCCGAAAAAAGATGCCCGCTTCAAGAATTGGGGGCATTCTGAGCATATCGCCAGTTGGATGGGCGTTCCGCTGATTGTTCGTGACACCCTGATTGGTTTTCTCACGCTCGATAGTAACCTGCCTGAAACCTACTCATCGGAGCAAGCTGACCTTACCCGGTCTTTCGCATCCCAGGCGGCACAGGCCATCGAAAATGCGCGTTTATACGCGCGCGTGATCCAAGATACCAACGAGATGGAACGGCGCGTTCAGGTGCGCACCAAAGAATTGCAAAGCTTCGTCAATCTAACCGCAGGGCGAGAAATTCGCATGGCAGAGTTAAAACGGGTGATTGTAAAATTGCGCACGCAACTGGAAAACGCCGGAATAACCCCCATTGCGAATGATCCGTTGCTTGGGCCAGTTGATAAGCGGTAATATCAGCAGGCTAGCCGTGAAACGCCTGTTGCGCCAACGCGAGCGCCCCTAAAATCCCTGCCCGCTGACCGAGCGCCGGGGGCACAATAAAACCCTCCATTTGTTCGATAATTTCAGTCGCCGCCAGATAACCATTCAGCCGCTTTTGCACCTTTTCTCGAATGAGTGGAAAAAGGTGAGCTTGCTGCATCACGCCACCGCCCAAAATGACACGCTGTGGAGCCAGGGGAAGTGTGTAATTGACGATCGCATCTGCCAAATAGCTGGATTCAAGCTCCCAGGCAGGGTGTGGATTGGGCAGGCTTTCAGCGCGTACGCCCCAGCGTGATTCCAGCGCCGGGCCGGAGGCCAATCCCTCCAGGCAATCTCCGTGATAGGGGCAGCTACCCTCGAAGGAATCCTGTTCCCGATTGTGTGGTACGAAAATATGCCCCATCTCCGGGTGCATCACCCCGTGGAGCAGATTTCCCTCCACCATCACCCCACCACCGATCCCCGTGCCAATCGTCAGGTAAATGAAGGTATCCAGGCCCTGAGCTGCGCCCCAGTTCTGTTCCCCCAGTGCGGCCGCGTTGACATCGGTATCGAAGCCGATGGGCAAGTTATAGATCTTCTGTAGCGGGCCGACAAAATCGGTGTGTGCCCAACCGGGTTTGGGTGTGGTCGTGATATAGCCAAAAGCAGGCGAAGCGGGCCGCGGGTCGATGGGGCCAAAGGAGCCAATGCCGATCGCGGCTAATTGTGTGGCATAGGGCTGAAAAAACGCAATCGCCCGAGGGATAGTTTCCTCGGGCGTTGTGGTTGCAAAGCGAGTTTCGGCGCGCAAATCATTGGGGCCAGTCCCCACGGCGCAGATAAATTTTGTACCACCGGCTTCAATGCCGCCGTAAAGTGTCATTTTTCGCCTGCCTGTTCCAGCGGAATTTTCAGAAGAATAGGACTTACGCAACTCGATAAAAAATATCCCTATTTTCGGGCATTCTCTTGTACAA
>CALCSH010000390.1 GCA_937893815.1 uncultured Anaerolineae bacterium
CCGAAAGCTCGCTGCTGGCCCGACCGGAGCGGCGCAAGTTCCTGCTCGTGATCCACGATGGTCAACCCACCAGTCAGGACTTTTCGTTATCGATGGAGCGTTTGCAGTCCATGGAACGCAAAGGGATTACCCCCATCGGCATCTTTCTGGGAGACAATCCAGAAGATGCCCTGCGGCAGTTATTCCCAAAACTGGTCATCACCCAGGTGAGCAGCTCCCTGAAAAGCTGGGCATGCTGTTCAAAAGCCTGGCGCGTTGAGTTCATCACGGAGATTTTACAGCAAAGAGCGAGACCTAATCGGCCTCGCTCTTTTTGGTTGGTGTAATTTCCTGCCAGTTTTAGCGCATCGATGAACGGAACACCCATTGGTTCTATTGATCTGCCCAGGCCGGTAGACCATTATCAAAACAATAATAGAAATCCTGTTTGGGTAAACGATAATCGATCACATCTTTACCGACCGTTTCAGTGGATTCTCCGTCCACTAACACTCTGGCCATAAAATCAGCAATGATGGACATATCCTCATCACGCATCCCCAGCCGGGTAATTTCGATAGTGCCCATACGAAGGCCGCTAGGACGATCCCAATCTTCAGGCCCATCACCTGGGATCAGGTTCTTGTTGGTGATGATATTGGCTTCCGCCAGGCGATGAGCCACATCAAGACCACCACCAAACTGTTTGACGTTTGCGATCACCTGGTGTGTCTGGCTATATCCTTTTTCGGCCCCCAGCATGGGGATACCACGCTCATCCAGAGCTTTGCCCAGAGCTTTTGAATTTTTGACGATTTGTGCCATATACAGCGGACCATACTCAATCATCTCGGCAGCGGCAACGGCCAGCGCTGCCACACGATTGACCTGATGCGTAGCCACCAACACCGGGAAAATCGCTTCGGTCAGCGGTTCGGTCAGTTTGGGGTCATTCCACATAATCATACCGCTTTGGGGGCCGCTAAATGTTTTCCCTGCAGAACCGGTCAAGATACCCGCCCCTTCCTTCAGTGGATCCTGAAACTGCCCCCCAGCAATCAGCCCGGCCTGATGCGCCCCATCATAAACGAACATACCACCCCATTCCGCGATCACATCGCTCATTTCACGTACAGGCAGCGGGAAGAGCGTCATCGACATCCCCATAACCACCAGTTTGGGTTGCACCTTGCGCGCTAGCTTTGCGAAGGCATCTAAATCCACTTCCAATTTTTCCGGATCATAGGGCACATCCACAATCTTCAGACCGCGTGTACCGGCTGGGCCATCCTGACGGTTGCTGGAATGACCACCAAAGGGCTGAGATGCTGTCATTACAGTATCGCCTGGTTGAGCCAGTGCGTGATATACCGTCAAATTGCCCAGCATACTCCCCATCAGGCGGTGATCGGCATAGCGACAGCGGAAGGCTGTCTTCAGTAGTTCCACACACAAGGCTTCGACTTCATCGATATACTGCGTACCCGCAAACCAACGGTTGACCCGGCCAATATGACCCTCCGCTGCGCGTGTGCCAATCTCGGATGAGAGTAAGGCTCGAACCGTTGGGCTGGTGGGCGCTTCTGGAGCCAGCAGGTTGAGGCAGCGCTTGCCGCGCCACTCCTCATTTCGCTTGACAGCCTCGACCACCGCGTCCGCCCAGGCTTTGGGCGACTCGGTGCTATTCATGATGGCTCTGGCTTTGGCTAAAACGTCCTTGTCATGCACCTCAAAGGAAGATACCATTGTTTCTTCAGTCACGTTAAATTTCTCCTCGTCTTTGCTGATTATTTTTGTTGCTGCTCTAAACTTCAATCACAGAAACTATTATTTTGAAATCCGTCACAATGAACGATAGTTGATCTAGGCGTTTTTTGCATGCACGGGTTCCAACACTTGCTCATTCACTTTCAGTTGAAATATATCAGGCCGGGAATAATGTCCGACCACATCAAAATCAAGTTTGGCTCTCACGATTTCCCCCATGTCCAGATCGGCATACAAAATACCTTCTTGATCATATAGCGGGCCAGCGATGATTTCGCCAAGTGGCGAAACGATAACGCTGCCGCCACGGCACATGACTTCGGATTGAGCGGACAGTTCTGAATGATCCCGCAAGTCGGTTGGATACATAGCTTTTGTCACATACTGATTGCAGCCCAGGACAAAGCAGCGCCCCTCACAGGCAATGTGACGCAGCGTGGCTTGCCATGTCTCACGCGAATCCGCGGTTGGGGCCAGATATATTTCCACCCCTTTGCTATACAAGGTCATGCGCGCCATGGGCATATAATTTTCCCAGCATATCAACCCGCCAATTTTTCCTATTTCTGTTGACAGCACAGATAATGTGCTGCCGTCCCCTTCACCCCATATCAACCGTTCAGCACCGGTGGGTTTTAGCTTTCGATGTTTACCGATGATTTTTCCATCAGGGCCAAAATAAAGCAACGTGCAATAGAGTGTTCCGCCGCCAAATTGGGTATCTCGCTCAATAACGCCGATTGCCATGTATATCCCGGCTTCACGAACCGCTGCTCCCAATGCATCTGTACCTGGGCTGGGGATTTCAACGGCATTATCCCAGTATGTTTGCCACAAGTATCGGCCTTCTGGCTTTCGACTGCCAACGACCATTCCAAAACTCAATCCACGCGGATATGCAGGAATCAATGCTTCTGGAAAAAGCACGAATTTAGTACCTTGTGATGCGGCTTCACGGATGAACTGACAAGTTTTTGTAACTGTGGCTTCTCGCTCAAACAGAATAGGGGCTGCTTGTACTACAGCAACTTTTACGGAGGCGTGTCCGTTGGTCATGTTTGTATTTCTCCTATTGGCCCGTTGGTTTGGCAGTTTTTTATGGCTGAATGGGCGTCTGCGACGACGGCTTTTCTTTTATTTTTCACCTCGTATAAATTGATCCCGCCCAATAAAATCGCCGCCGCCCGTATCCACATCACCTTCGATGTATGCCCCACCCTGGGTATTGATCTCTTTGTAAACCATGAAGAATGGACGTCCAGCATTATTTCCCAAACCCTGGCCTTGTAGAAACGCTCTGGCTTGTTCTGAGTTCAGTTTGCCCGCCATCAGATCAGGCAAACCAAATACAGCACCGGGAAAGCGCGGTTGGATTTCATCGAAATCGGTAACGATGATCCCTTTATGTTGTTCGGTCACGTAGAATTGCTCTAACCATCGCACTGAATGCGCCAGGCTATCCCGGCTGGATGGATCGAAAGTAGCGTAGGTAGCGTAAATACCCTGACGTTGCTCAAATTCTCCCACGAAGGAAATCGCCGTGCTAACAGTGAATTTCTCAATACCATCTCTGGGGGCTGGCAAAACCTGTATCTGATCAACGTGCAAATATAGCTGGGGAATTTCTCGATGACCCTCAAAGTAGGTGGGAGCATCTTCAAAGATGTAGCGCATTTCCCCACTTAATGTCACCGGCACAGCGCCATCCCGCAACATCCTAGCTTTCAACGGGCCATAGAAGCGACGCGGCACCAGCACGGGGAAACCTTCATGGCAGACGCCATTCGATGAGACCGTCATGAAGTAATGGGGTTTGCCCCCAATGGCACGCGGGCGCAGACGCACCGCTCCGATACCCCCTTTGAGCATGTCTGCTTTTCCCGAGGGATTGAAGTAGCTGCGACCATCCTGTGTCTGAAACATCTGGCTGAACGCGTTTTGTCGATTTTGATAGGCTTCGTTCGTATGAAAACGACCCGGAGCCAGCGGGAACCACTCGAAGAGATGAAAATGCTCCAAAGTGATCCGACGGGTATCGTAGAGTTGTTCACCCACAAAGAGCTGCCAGAGCGCCTGATTGGTGGATGCACTTTGCTGATGATCTGTATCCGGCGTGGTGTGACGATCCACCATCGGGTAATAAACCAGATCGGTTTGGCGCTCGATGACATCGTGCAAATCGTGGGATTGCATCTCCTGGCAGAGTCGTTCAGGCGGAGGCGTTTCCTGATCCGAGGGCGGCGACATTCCCCTCCCCATACCGCTGCCCATCCCCGGAGCGGGACGCTGTTCCCAGGGCTTGAAATCGGAGTCTCCCGAATCCGGCGAACCTTCGAATGAAAAATCTTTTAGATCAGGCATCATAATCCATCCTTTCCATCAACCAGCATCCATTTTCATTTCCTCAGCTACCTTCCTCGCCACCAGGCCAAACCCCGCCACCGGATTCTTGATCGTCTCCAGCACCACATCCAAAATATCCGGCGCCACGCGCTGGATATTGCGCAGGCTGCGGGCAATGAAGGTTTCGTCCGCGTTTCCACCTTTGGCATCTTCCCGCTGAAGTTCCTGAACGGCGGCTTTGAGGTCATCTTTGTCGAGTGCATCAAGACCAGGATGTTTGTCGATCTCAGTGAATATTTGTTGGATGTATTGCGCTTGTAACGTGACGGTTGACCCAACCACATTATGATCCCCGGTGATGATCGTGCTGCCGCTGACGTTGCCACCAATTGCCACGCCCCGCTCCCCCGCGGTGACGTTTTTATCCCGTCCGACGAAGTCGCCGCCGCCGGTGTTCACATTGCCGCCGACATAGGCTCCCCCGCTAGTATTTACATTTCTCTCGTTCACTGTCTTTTCCTTCTGTTTAGGTTTGGAAGTTGGCTTGGGCGGCGGCAAATATTCGCCTGCTTTGCCACTCCGTCCCGGAGCTTCCCCCTTAACCCCCGCCACCAGACGATGAAAGGCATTTTCATCATCCAAACCACTCCGGAAATCCACCCAAGTTAGTCGCTGTAAAAAGGTCGGGATATCATCGTTCTCAGGCATGGTGGTGCCCGGAAGCAGCACCGGGATGACCCGCCGATCGTGATCACTGACTCGTGTGTTGAGCGCATTACGCAGCTCTTCGTTATGCCAACCGCTGATCCCCGCCGGGCCGAGGAAAACCGCCACGGTTTGCGAGGCTGCCAGGGCATTCTCCAAATCTTCCTGCCAGGGATCGCCGGGAACCAGGTTCCAGATGTCGAGGAAGACGGTTAGCCTGACCTGATCGGTCAATTTGGCGGCTAACCATTCTACGGCGGGTTTGTCTTTGCTGTTGTGGGATAGGAAGACATCGTATTGGTATTCAGTCACAAGATTGCCTCCAGTACTCAGATCGATGAGCTATTTGTCTCTCACTTCGTTTTCATCACCAGAAACGATATTGCTGTCTGTTACATCGCCACCAATATAGATATTCATTACTCTGCTCGCAGAATCTCTGCGTTGAGCTTCACTCTCGACACCACTCAACATCTTGCGGACATTGATTTTCACCAGTCGATTTCCATCCTTGATCGGTAGTTCGTCAAAACCATCCCGCTCCAACTGCAAAAGATAGTCATAATCTAGCGCTTCGGCATTCGGCGCATTGGGAACGGGCACTCGTTTTTGCGGATTTAGCCCCTTGATCGAGGCATGGATCTCGTCCAACTGATAGCGGATCGCAGAAAGGGCATCTCGGCGAGTGTGTTCCAATCCATCAATCGCAATCGTGATCTTTTTGTCTTCAATATCGGCTTTGACCAGGGCTTTGTTCTCGCCAATTTTGAGCAGGACGCCTGTGCGCCAGACAAAGCCATCGTCGATCTTTTGGTTCATGCGGACGATGAAGCGGGTGATGACGCTGGAGGGCAGGACGGGATAGGCATACTCAAAAGCTGGGATGTCGTTGAAGCTCAGTTGCGGCTCGTCTTTGGGCAGCAGGTCAGGGACGAGAAATTTTTTGTCAGGCACCAGGTCGTAGCACAGCTCGAATTTACGCATCATATCAACGATGAAGAGACGTTTGTTGGCTGGGTATTCAGGCGCATCGAGAATTTCATTCAGCATTGCGCGTTTGAGCACGCCTTTGTTCTTGAAAAGCTCATGCGAGTTGAGTATTTTATAAACCCCATTCGTGACCCACTGCGGATTGAGAATGCCGAGCGACTCTAAACGTGGATCATCTTGAAAGTGCAGCACCACACCCAGATCGTGCAAAAAGCCGATCAGCGTGCGTTGACTGGTTTCATCGCTGACTTCGTTTTCAGTACATAATTCAAGGTATTTATCATGCGTGATGAAGTTTTCTTCTTGACCAAGCTCTTCCAGTTTGGTTTTGACCGTGAACCAGCTTTCGGGCAATAGGTCTCGCACATGCGGTAAGTTATTCACTTGCTCGGTAATAGCTTCTTTGAGTTCTTCAATACCAGCCCCCGTGGCAGCCGATGTTTCGAGAATACCAACGATATTGGGGTACTTCTTTTGCAACCCTGTGCGGTCAATATCAAGCGGGTGCTGGTCAATTTTGTTGCCCACAATCAAGACAGGTGATTCATCACTAAAAGATTGAATAATCTTTAGCCAGTATTCAACACGGTTTTCTTCCTGAGTGAGACGGGAATCAAGTATTAAAAGATAAAGGCTGCGTTTGGTAAGGAAGAATTGGTGGGTAGCATGCATGATTTCCTGCCCGCCGAAATCCCACACATTGGCACGGATTTTGTGTTCATATACATCAACTTCAAATTTACCCAAAATATGCCAATATAAAATTGAAATACCCTCTGTTTTTATTT
>CALCSH010000391.1 GCA_937893815.1 uncultured Anaerolineae bacterium
AAATGGTTGAGCAATTTCATCGTAATCCTTTCGATGATTTTCTTTCTGATCATCGCCACGGGGGCTATGCAATTAATCCGTGCTGAAGACATGCAGATTAATCTCTGGGATTTGACTGCACCATTATTGATCATCCTTTTGCCGGTGATGGGTCTGGTCTCAGCCCTGGCAGTTCTTTCTGAATCGATAACACCGTTACGAGGCAGTGCTGGCAACATCTTCTACTTCTTCTTAATCGCATTGTTTTTATCGCCCACCGCACTCGGTGCAAACATCATCGACAACAATATGTCGGCAGGTTTACTACAAGCGGTTCCAGGTTCCATAGCGGACATGTCTTGTTGTTTGATTTTCAAGTCCCCGGATGCCAATCCCACGCTTTGGCCGTTGACACGCCTTGATACTTTCACCTGGACCGGTATTGAGTGGAAGGCCAGCAATTTACTCGGGCGTTTGTGGTTTGTTGGGTATACGCTGGGCGCTGTAGTTCTGGCTGCAGGTTTTTTCGATCGCTTTGACGCCTCCAGTAACATATTGTTGCGTATCCAGAATCGGCTATTCGCTAAGCTGAAGTCATCTTTTGAGCGCTGGTGGCTGCGGCTGGTCTTGCGTTGGCCGCGGCTCAGGGAATGGTCAATGCCAGCACCAATGGATCTTATCCGCGGCATGATTACTGAAAAACGGAAGCCACATTCAATATTTGAGGGACTACATCATGACACGACAGCGCCTGCGGAACAGGTTTCCCTCTCATCTCTGACTCCTACGGCAAGTCGATTTAGCTTTGGCTCCACACTCATAGCCGAACTACGCTTGATGCTCAAAGGGCATCCCTGGTGGTGGTACCTGGTTGTAGTAGGTCTAGTAATTGCCAGTTCATTTACTTCATTGGATTTTGCCCACCGATGGCTGCTACCCATGGCATGGGTATGGCCAATGACCATCTGGTCTGCAATGGGAACGCGCGAAAAAAGGCACCGTACTGATCAAATCGTCTTTTCAAGCCCACGCCCCATAATGCGGCAGTTGCCAGCAACCTGGCTGGCAGGCTTGATCATCACGGGGGCAATGGGGAGTGCTGTGTTAATCAGATTGCTGCTTGCCGCCGATGGACTTGCTGCAATGTCCTGGCTG
>CALCSH010000392.1 GCA_937893815.1 uncultured Anaerolineae bacterium
CTGGAAGGCTCTCCCAGCTGGCAGTGACCCATAGTGACTTTTGCGGTATTGCGAATAAATAGCTGTAATCGTGGCTCATCCCGGCGTCAATATGCACCAGCAACCAGCCAGTGCGCTCGTCGATGAAAGCAAAACCCTCGGGGTCAAGCCAACCCTCTTGCCCGGTCAGCGGCAAAGGTTGGCTGGCCTGCCACGAATGCCCGCCGTCACGCGTGTACCAGATGATTGGATCGCGCATCGGCGGCGGGCTATTTTCCGGCGTGTAAAGTACCCAGGCCAAACGTGCATCGGCAAAATAGGCGCTTGCGCGCAATATTTCATCGCCTGCGGCTTCAGGGGGTGTCTGATCGATCCAGGTGTAACCGCCATCATCGGTGAAAAGAATATGGTCGCCGCTGCCGTCCTGGGTGCCAATGCCCCAGCCCTTGAGCGCGTCAATCATGTGGATTTCCTGGATAGTGACTTCGCTTTGCGCGAGGAAGGGCGGCATGGCTGGCGCGGACTCGGCGGCAGGTTGGCTGCTGCCCTCGGGGCTGGATTCTACGCTCGGGGTTTGGGTCGCCGTCGCTTTCGCTGGCAACTGTGCGGCGGTAGATGTATTCAGCTTTGCGCTGCGATCCAGTTCGGGCGGCGCGCTGCCGCTCCTGCCTGGGAAGTTGCAGCCTCCCAGAGCCAGAATCAGAACGATGTAAAGTAATATCCGAATTCGTTTCATGGCGTATTCCAGAAAAACAAAAATCCCTTCATCCATCGAGGACGAAAGGATCAAACTTCCGCGGTACCACCTCACTTCACCGCGCAGGTGGCTGCGCTGGTGCTCTCTTGTTCCAACTGGCCGGGGCGCATTAGAACTTCGCTGTAACGGGCTTACCCGTGCCGGTCTACTCTCAGTTGATTTCTTCGGCATATCCTCCGGGCGACCTTCGGCGACTGGTTTCTGAGGGCGGCTTGCAGCCTGTGGCCGTCCCTTCTCTGACAGTTCCTGGGCACCTACTCCTCCCGGATGTGGAGTCTTTAATTATATGGCATTATACCTACTTGAAATGGTGACGTCAAGCGAAATAAATTGTGAAAAATAGTACAAAACTTGACGCAGCGTACTACTTTGTGCTATCCTTCGGTCAACTTTATAGTCGGTTCTTCATTGATGTGATGGAACCGGCGTTATTGAGGCAGCCATGATCCAGCGAGAACGCGTTTCTGACAATGTTTTTGTTTTTCAAAGTGAATTATATGCCCAGGTGACTGCTGGAGTTGTTGTAGGCTCCGATTGGGCCGTTGCGATTGACACGTTATCTTTCCCGGAAGAAACGCTCGAGGTTCGCGATTTCATTGAGCAAGAACTGAAAGTGCCGGTGCGTTATGTGATCAACACGCACTATCACGCCGATCATAGCTGGGGAAATTGTTATTTTCCAGGCTCGATTGTGATTGCGCATAATTTATGTCGCACGTTATTGGAAGAGCGCGGCATACCCTCGATGGAGGAAGCGCGCAGTCAGAATAACAGTTTTGATAAATCAAAAATTATTTTACCCCAAATGACATTTGAAGATGGCGGACTCAGCTTGAAGGTGGATAAAAAAACCCTGACCTTGATTCCGCTTCCGGGGCATAGCGCCGACGGGATCGGGGTACTCAGCGAAGAAGATCGCATTCTCTTCTCCGGAGATGTGTTTATGCCGATTCCCTATCTGGTGGATGGCGATTTTGAGGCTACGATCAACTCTCTGGAATTGATCCGCACGATGGGCCTTGAAAATATTGTGCAAGGTCATGGTGAAGTGATTTTGCGAGGCGAGGTCGATGAAACCATCAATAGCCACCTGGCGTACCTCTCTGAAATTCGGAAAATTGTACGCAAGGCCTCCCGGCGAAAATATCCGGGTGATGTGTTGAGCGAAACACGAGTTGATTCCTGCGGAAAAAGTCGGGTTTTGTTGGGCGGGCTGGCAGAAGAACTCCACCAGCGAAATTTAATAGCGCTATATCGTAGCTTGTATGGTGAATCACCAGCCTACTCAACCCCGGAATGGTAAATGTGAAAAACAGACATGCAAAAGGGCGACCAAGTGGTCGCCCTTTTTTTATGTAAGTTGACATTGTCAAAGTAGTTTAAACCTTATCCAAGCGAGGTATCGTTTGTTTGGGTTTTATTCTTTGCGCGTCGGGCGCGCCATCCCACAAGTCGTTCGGTGCCGTCAATCAGTCGTTTTAGGTTTGGGCGCAGTGACCATAGAATTAAAATCTCGGCCAGCAGGCAGTAAATCAAGTAGTGCCAGGGGGATAACCCCATGGCTGCCCGGATGGCAAAAATAATGGCAGCAATAATGGGCAAGCTGAGTGTGGCCACCGAAGCATAGCCAATACCAAAAAGAATCAACGCCCCAACTGGCACAAGGATAAAGAAAGACGGCCACCAATAGCCGACAGCACCACCCACGCTTGGCGCGCCACCCGCGCCGCCGCTAATCACCAGATGATTGTTTTCGTCTTTGCGCACCAAGTAAATGGAATAATTGTGCCCAAGGACGACGCAAGCGGGTGCGAGCACTTCGAGCCAGATATTGCCAGGCGCTAGTGTCCGGGTGAGCCATACCCCGGCGATGCCTTTGGCGATATCGGCCAGACTGGTTATTAGCCCTATTCCGAAGCCAGCAGCCCGCATGGCATTGGTGCCGCCAGTGCGTCCACTCTGAACTGTGCGCACATCCTGGCCAGTGGATAATTTAACCGCGATAAGTCCCATTGGGATGGAACCGATGAGATATGATAAAACGAGCACCGCAATTGCTAACAGAATTTGCATCTGTTTTTCCTCCAGTTGGATAAAATACTGATTTGTAGCAGCTCAGGCAGCAAACGCCGCCAATTTCGACTTCTTTCCGTCCGAAGCTGAGTAGCTTGACAATGTCAACATACACAAAAGGTGGTCGAAAATTGGGGATACGGGCGGGGTTTCCACCCCGCCCGTACCCCCATATATTCCGGCGGACATCTCCGTCATCGGCTTTTTGCAGTAGAGTCAAAGTAGTTTCATTGATTTTACGAGTTAAGGAGTCTTCGCCTCGCTCATCTTCCGCAAAATTTGGCGGAAGAGTGAGGTAGCAGTTAGAATCAACTGTTGATATAAACACAGGCGAAAGGGATAAGTTGCTAAAGAATCCAGGCTGAAATCGCCCAGGTACATGCGAACACCAATGCGGGTTCTAGTAGAAGTTGTTTCCATGATTTCTTTTCGAGTATTCCGGTGGTTGCAGTGATGAGGGAGTAGGCAATACTTACCAATAGCAGGGCAAAGTTGATGGGGGGGAGAGGCAGGTAGAATAATGCTGCCGTAATCTGTCCACTGATTAACATGATCAGGATCGATGGCTTGAGAGCTGTACTGAGATCGGATTCAAATAGCAGTACCCGTAAACTCACCAGACCAGCAGCCAGCGTAATGGTGGGTACGGTGAGAAATAATCGCTCTGCACGGATGCGCACCATAATGGCCAGAATCAGATAGAGGGCAAAGGTCACCGCGGTGAGCATTATCGATGCGAGAGAACGGCGTGTATCTTGCGGATCAACAACGATATATTCAGCCACGACAACCAGAATTAGAATCGCCGAGCCAACCCCAAAACCGATCCACCAGGGCGGGCCGAAGGGCTGCTGCAAAAGGGCTGAACCAATCGCCCAGGCTGTGAGGGTCGGCAGCAGCCAGTGTTGATAGGTGGATTTTCCTTGAATGCCCGGATGCCCGCGTAGCAGCCAGTCCACCCCAGATGCGCTCAAGCCAATTACAATGAGCGCAATTACGAGATTAAAATTGACAGATAGGCCGATATAGACCCCGGGGAGCGAGATGGGCAGTACAAAATCCGGAAAGGTGATAAACCGCGCCAAAACAAATGTCAGCATGATGGTAGCTGCAAGAATGCTGATACGATCAATTTGGGGAAGGTTCCTAGATTGCGGCATATGTGCATTTTACCGTGATTGAAAGAGCCTAGCAATCGTGCTGGAATCGTTGTTGGCGTAGAGTTTGGTATCATTGGGATTGTATCCATGTGGAGAATACCTATGCGCGTTGGCATCATGACTGATACCTACAAACCCCATGTGAGTGGGGTTACAAATTTCATTGACTTAAACAAACGCTTTTTGGAAGCACTTGGACACGACGTCTTTGTGTTTACCTTTGGCGATGAAGAATATATTGATGATGAACCGAATATTATACGGTCTCCGGGAATGCCGCTCAGTAGTACGGGTTTTTACCTCAATATTCGGTATACGAATCAAGCCCGTAAACTCTTGCAGAGTATGGATATTATCCATGTTCAACATCCTTTTATAAGCGGAGGGTTGGCCGTGCTATACTGTCGGCCGCGTGGCATTCCGATTGTGTTTACCAATCACACGCGTTACGACTTGTATATGCAGGCTTATATGCCTCATCTGCCCGATGGTATAGGTGAGACATTTCTGCGGCCCTATATGACGAATTATTGCCACACCGTAGATCTGGTTGTCGCTCCCTCCCCAGGGTTAAAGCAGGTTCTCCAAAACCTGGGAGTTTCTGTGCCGATTAAAGTCATCCCGAATGGTGTGGATATTGCTCTTTTTGAGAAAGGCGTTACGCCAATTGAGCGCGCTTCATTAGGATTTGACGACACAAATTTGATACTGCTGTACTCTGGGCGTCTAGGGCCTGAGAAAAACCTTCCTTTCTTGTTGCGTTCATTTAGCGGTGCGGTTCAGGCGTATGATCACCTGCGTTTCGTGGTGATTGGTGATGGGCCGGAGCGCGATAATCTCGAAGATCGTGTACGGCTGATGGGAATCCAAGATAAGGTAGCTTTTACGGGAATGATTCCGTATAAGATGATGCCGCAATATTTAAAAATGGCCGATATATTTGTGACGGCTTCAGTCACAGAAGTCCATCCACTGTCTGTCATCGAAGCCATGGCGGCCGGATTGCCGGTTTTAGGCATTACCTCACCGGGAATTGGTGACACTGTAGAAGATGGACAAAACGGCTTTTTAGCACCGGATGTTGATTTAGCCGCTTTTACCGCAAAAATGATTCGGCTGGCTGTCGATCATGAGCTTCGCGGGGTGATGAAGAAAAACGCCCATCAGACCGCGTTGAGCTATGCCATTGAGAATACCGCTCAGGTTATGCTTCAGGAGTACGAACGACTGGTTGAAGAGGCAGTCAATCGTGACCCCGGCAAACATCTTTCGATTCCAGAATGGCTGCAAAAACTGATTTCTTATGAATAGACGGATAGCCCTTGGACGTTGGGGTGAAAATTATGCCGCTGGCTATCTTCAGGAGCGCGGCTATGCAATTCTGACGCGCAATTTTCGCACAGCACACGGAGAAATTGATCTCGTTGCCCAACACGGCGAACGGCTGGTTTTTGTCGAAGTGAAAACTCGCTCATCGGTAGCATTCGGATACCCGGAAGAAGCAGTTACACCTCACAAGCGACGGCATCTTCAAGCTGCTGCACTGCTCTATATTGAAGAGCAAGACTGGGATGGCGATTGGCAAATTGATGTGATCGCAATCATAAGCGCCGAGTCGGCAGCCAACCCTCGGCTTGAGCATTTCGAAAATATATAATCGCCCCCATGATAGCAACTACACAACTGAAACCACCTCTGATTATTTTGCTTGGCTCCACCGCAGTGGGTAAAACCGAACTCTCGTTGCAGTTGGCGGAGCGCATCAATGCCGAAATAATCTCGGCGGATTCGCGGCTAATGTATCGCGGTATGAATATTGGCACGGCCAAACCCACTCCGGCGGAGATGCAGCGCGTACGTCATCATCTTGTGGATGTCGCTGCCCCTGATGAAAACTGGAGTCTGCCGATGGTTTTGGACGCTGTGCAAAACGCAGTGATTGGAATATGCGCCCGCGGGCGCGTGCCGCTGATGGTGGGTGGTACTGGGCAGTATATTCGTGCCCTTGTGGATGGCTGGCAGCCTCCGGGAGTGGAAGCCGATCTGCGGCTGCGGGCGACTTTGGAACATTGGGCTGCAGAAATTGGCGCCGAAGCTTTATATGCCCGTTTGCGGCATCTTGACCCCCAGGCAGCCGCTCGCATGGAACCTCAAAACCTGCGACGCAGCGTACGCGCTCTAGAGGTGATCCTGACAACCGGGAAACTATTCTCCTCCCAGAGGGAGTCCGGGCCATCACCATATCGGGTGCTGTTGCTAGGGTTGCAACGTCCTCGCCCGGAGCTGTACGCACGCATCGATGCTCGCATCCACAAAATGTTTACAGATGGGCTGGTGGCCGAAACGCAAGCGCTGCTCGATGCAGGCTATGCCCCTGAGTTGCCGTCCCTATCGGCGATTGGCTATCGTCAGGTGATTCAATATCTCAACGGGGAAATTCCGTTTGATGAAATCATCGTACAAATGAAGCGCATCACGCGCCGTTTTGTTCGGCGGCAGTCGAACTGGTTTAAGGCAGACGACCCGCAAATTCAGTGGTTTCCTGCCGATTCTGGGGATACGTTACCAAATATCAGGGCAGTTGTGCGCCATTTTCTGGCTGAGGCCAATTGAAAAAGTATAAAGCCTGTATAAAAAAATTTGACAATCTTTGCAGAAGTATCTATACTAGTCATGTGAGTCTGGATCTGTGCGAATTTTGGCGGGAAGAAGAACCGGTATCTCAGTTGCTCACATTCATCACCTCAACATGAAGAAGAAAAAGGAGTGAAACATGAGCGATCGTCCCTGGTTAGAGATGTATGATGATGGGGTTCCAAAGTCAATTGATTATCCAGAAGTTCCTTTGTTCTATTTTCTTGAAGATAACGCCCAAAAATTCCCGGATAAAACTTGCACGATTTTTAAAGGTGCGAAAATCTCTAATAAAGAGATGAATGACCTTACCGACCGCTTTGCAGCTGGATTGGCTGATTTAGGCGTGAAGAAAGGTGATCGGGTTGGGATTTTTATCCCCAATACGCCGCAGTTTGTGGTGGCGTATTTCGGTGCGCTCAAAGCCGGGGCGGTCGTCGTGGCGACCAATCCGCTCTATACGGCGCGTGAGATTGAGCACCAGGTGAATGATGCCGGCGTTGAAGTTATGGTGGT
>CALCSH010000393.1 GCA_937893815.1 uncultured Anaerolineae bacterium
GTGCTCCGCACGCCCTATACCCCTAAATCTGGACTACTACCACGGGGATTCCCAGAGACCCAATTTTTTTAACCTGTAGGAGGCAAAAATATGTTGTACTCAATACTAACTCAAAGCGCAGGCGCGGTTGGCGGTTTTCTAACCTGTCTAATCGGCGGCGTGGTTGTTTTGGCGTTGATTTTCATCGCCAGCGCGATCAAGATTATTCCAGAATATCAACGTCTGGTGGTTTTTCGCCTGGGACGCTGTGTTGGCGCCAAGGGACCGGGGATCATCTTTTTAATTCCGGTGATTGACCGCGGCGTGCGAGCAGACTTGCGCGAACAAGTGCGCGAGATTCCACATCAGACGGCCATCACCGCCGATAACGCCGGCATCTCAATTGACTTCATCTGGTACTATCGCATTCTGGATCCAGTCGAAAGCGTGCTGCAGGTCAGCAACTTCGAATCAGCCGCGCAAGGCATGGCAACCACAACCTTGCGCGCCGTGATTGGCGGCATTCAACTGGATGGCGTGCTGGTGGAACGCGAGCATATCAACAATATGCTGCGCACGCGCCTTGATGAAGTCACCGAGCGCTGGGGCGTCAAAGTCACCAACGTCGAAATCCGCGAGATCATCCCGCCACGTGAGATTCAGGACGCCATGAACCGTCAAATGACGGCTGAACGCGTGCGGCGTGCGTTGGTGACGGAATCGACCGGTTCGCGCGAGGCTGCCATCAACGTGGCTGAAGGACAGAAGCAGTCCGAAATTCTTAAGGCAGAGGGCCAAAAACAAGCGGCAATTCTGGAAGCCGAAGGCGCCAAAGAAGCTCAACTGTTGCAAGCCGAAGGCTATGCATCGGCACTCAGTATGATATTCTCGTCAGCGCAGAAGATTGACCAGAAGACCATGACGCTGCAATACTTTGAGATGCTCAAAGGCTTAGGTGGTTCCGCAGCTACCAAGTATATTTTCCCAATGGAATTCACCAGTTTGATAAGTGATTTTGTCAAAGGGCAAAAAGAAGGCTAGTACCCAAAACCAGGGAATCGGTGTTTGTCCTTGATTCCCTGGTTTTGCGCTTTTTTTATGCAAACCGAAGCTATCACCCTGCCAGGTAGTCAGATGCAAATTCTTCCGGCTACCTGGCGTGACTTAAACGAACTACGAAAGCTAGAAACCATCTGTTTTCAGGAAGATGCCTGGACGTTGCTCGATTTGGTAGGTGTTTTATCGTTCACTAATATCGTGCGATTTAAAGCCGTGCTCCAACAAAAAATGATCGGATTTATTGCAGGCGAACACGGGAAACCATCGGGCATTGGCTGGATCGCGACATTTGCCGTATTACCCGAATATCGCCGTCAGGGTATCGGAAGCGCCTTGCTCAACCGATGCGAAAACGCCCTGCAAACAGATCGCATCCGCCTGACTGTACGCGAGGAGAATACCATTGCCATTCAGTTGTATCAGGCGGTTGGCTACTATCAAATCGGCCGCGAACCCGGTTATTATCAGAGCGGTGCGGATGCCATAGTTTTTGAGAAAACTTATCACGGATAGACTATAATACCTGCATGCATATTGAAGATTTACCTCAGCCTATTTTTGTTGCTCACAAACATGCTTTATCTCAACTGGTTGATGCCCTTTCCCAAGAAACGATAATTGCAGTAGATACGGAAGCCAATGGCTTATATGCGTATCGTGAACAAGTTTGCCTGATCCAATTTTCGACGCCAACAAACGATTATTTGGTGGATACCCTTGCCCTGGATGATCTTTCGCCTTTGGGGGATATATTCGCAAATCCTGCCATCGAGAAAATCTTCCACGCCGCTGAATATGATCTGATCATTTTGCATCAGGATTTTGGCTTTACCATCCAGCATTTATTCGACACCATGCTGGCCGCGCGTATTCTGGGGTGGGATAAAGTTGGTTTGGGTTCAATCATAAAAAATCAATTTGGAATTTTTGTTGATAAAAAATACCAGCGCGCCAATTGGGGGCAGCGTCCATTACCTGCAGAAATGATGCGGTATGCGCAGGTAGATACTCATTTTCTAATTCCTCTGCGTAGTCAAATGAAAGCCGCCTTGTTGGCAAAGGGCCGTCTGAAATTAGCCGAAGAAGACTTTTTGCGCTACAGCAAAACCGACTCGCTGAATCATCGCAATGGCAAACCCGATGTCTGGCGAGTCCGTGGTTCCTACGACCTTGATGCACAGAAGGCCGCTGTCTTGAATGAGCTTTGCATCTTCCGTGACCAAAAAGCGCACACGCTCAACCGGCCCTTGTTTAAAGTCATCAGCGACAAAGCCATGATAGAAATTGCTATGGCGGCCCCAAAATCACAAAAAGAACTGGAATACCTGCGCGGCATCTCCAAACGGCAGGCAGATTGGCTGGGTGGAGGCATTCTTGCATCCATACACCGGGGCCTGAAAGCACAACCACTGCACCCCCCGCGCACGCCACGCCCCAGCAGCACCTATCTTGACCGCGTGGAACAACTGCGGCGTTGGCGCATCCGCAAAGCGCAAGATTGGGGAGTCAATTCCGATGTGATTTTGCCCAAAGATATTCTCTATAATCTGGCAGAGAAGAATCCGCAAACCAAAGCGGAATTTGCCATCGTTCTCGATTCGATTCCCTGGCGGCGGCAGACCTACGGCGACGAAATATTTACACTGCTGGCCGCCATGCGCGTTTAGTCCATCAGCTATCTGATCAGGGTTGTTCAGTTCTATGGCCAGGGACAAGCTGCTTAACCGCAGAGAACGCGGAGAGTACGCAGAGAAATTACGAAAACTCTGCGCGCTCCGCGCACTCTGCGGCAAAATCATCGGTTTCTACTGAGAACTGAACAGCCCTGGCTATCCGATACCAAAAAGGGTAAACAGATGAATATTCATTTTCACGGGGCAGCCCAAACCGTAACCGGATCTCAGCATCTGCTCGAAATTAACGGGTATAAGCTACTGCTGGAATGTGGTTTATTCCAGGGCCGTCGCAGCGACACCTACGAACGCAACCGACACTTCCATTTTGATCCCAAAGATCTGGATGCGGTACTTCTTTCCCATGCCCATATTGATCACAGCGGCAACCTGCCGCATCTTGTCAAAGACGGCTACGAAGGCCCCATTTACGCCACCAAAGCCACTGCACACCTCGTCAATCTGATGTTGATGGATTCCGGGCATATTCATGAATCAGACGCCGCCTATCTCAATAAAAAACGCGCCCGGCATGGTGAGCCGCCTGTCGAGCCGCTTTATACCCAGGTCGATGCCGCTCATGTCGCCCAATTCACTGTGGGTGTCCCCTATGAAGAAGAATTTGAAATCGTCCCCGGGGTGACCGCCCGCTTTGTTGAGGCCGGGCATATTCTGGGATCCGCCGCGGTGGTGCTGGATATTGAAGAAAAAGGCCGCTCCTACCGTTTGTGGTTCTCCGGCGACATTGGCCGCCGTGATATGCCGCTGCTGCGCGACCCCGTACTGCCCAGCAATAGCGACTATTTGCTGATGGAATGCACCTACGGCGACAAAGCCCATCGTGACCCGCAACTAGCCTTCGATGAATTTCGCGAAGTTGTCATCAAAACCACAAACCGCGGCGGGAAAGTCATCATCCCGGCATTTGCTGTGGGGCGTACACAGGAACTGGTGTACTGCCTGCACCAGATGCTCGATAGCGGCGATATTCCCCGCATCCCGGTATTTGTCGATAGCCCGCTGGCTGTCAATGCCACCGATATATTCCGCGCCCACCCCGAAGTATTCGATGAAGAAACGCTGGAGTTTATGCGCAACGATAAGCACCGCGCCGCATTGGGTTTTGATACGCTGACCTACACTCGTTCAGTAGAAGAATCCAAAGCGATCAATAAGCTGCAAGGGCCAGCGGTGATCATCTCGGCTTCTGGCATGGCAGAGACCGGGCGCATTTTGCACCATTTGCGTAATCATATTGAAAACCCGCTCAACACGGTTCTGATTGTCTCCTGGCAAGCACCCCACACCCTGGGGCGGCGTTTGGCCGAGCGACAGGAGAAAATTAGAATCTTCGGAGAAGAGTACCGACGCCGTGCCGAGGTTGCCACTATCGGCGGCCTGTCGGCGCATGCCGGACAAGAAATGCTCATCGAATATGCCACAGCTGTCAAAGATCAGGTGCAAAAAATATTCCTGGTACACGGTGAAGAGCGCGGCGCGAAACCCCTGATGCAGAAGCTCAAGGAAGCCGGCATTTCGGAGGTTTATTTCCCCGAGCCGCATACCTTTTTTGCCATCTGATTCGTTTACCAATCAACACTCCGCTGGTATAATTCTGCCCGCAAAGTTGGAGAGGTGCCAGAGTGGACGATTGGGGCGGTCTCGAAAACCGCTGTAGCCGCAAGGCTACCGAGGGTTCGAATCCCTCCCTCTCCGCAGAGAGAAACCGAAAAGGTGCGGGGCAGCATGGCTGCTCTGCACCTTTTTTGGAGGAATACCCAGGAAAGAGCACCCTATGAAACTCGCCACATTATGTTATTTGCGCAAAGATGGGCATACCCTCATGCTTCATCGCGTGAAGAAAGAGAATGATATTCACGAAGGCAAGTGGAATGGGCTGGGGGGAAAATTCGAGCCGGGCGAGACACCCGAGGAATGTGCCCGGCGCGAGATCTTCGAAGAATCGGGGCTGACCGCCAACGATTTGACGCTCAAAGGGATTCTGACCTTCCCACTTTTCGCGCGCAATGAAGATTGGTACGCGTTTGTATTTGTTGTAACAGATTTTGATGGAGAGTTGATCGATTCGCCCGAGGGGAATCTCGCCTGGGTGCCAAATCAACAGTTGGTGGATTTAAATCTCTGGGAGGGTGACTACATCTTTTTACCCTGGTTGGAGCGCCCGGAGTTTTTCTCCGCCAAATTTGTTTATTGCGAAGGCAAATTTGTGAATCACCAGGTTAGATTTCATCCCCCGCGATAAGTTTTGCATCGGGAAAGCGTTTCTAAAAATACTATCGAAACAAATCAGCCTCGAAGCAAAAGAGGCAGAAAAAAGGGTATGGGTGGGGTGCG
>CALCSH010000394.1 GCA_937893815.1 uncultured Anaerolineae bacterium
AATCTCAGCGATCTCAGCGATCTCTGCGGTAAGATAACCTTTTTGCAGTGGAGTCATTAACACAAAGCCGCCATAGAGCGGAGGCGCAGAGATTTTTACTCTCTTTTCTTGTCAGCGAGCCGCGTAATGGTAAAGCACCGATCCAGCGGCGACGACTATCGCGATCAGCAGAGCGATGCCCCCCAGTTGTGCGTAAAAAAGATGGGGATCAGGGATGATTCCGCTTTCCCTTTGGGCGGCGAATTCTTGATCGCAGGTTTCGGGGTTGAATCCCTCGTTCAACGCGTAGTGGATCGTAATCTCCACCTCGTAGACTGCCGCATCATGTGCCAGGTAAAATGCTCCGCGCTGAGTGATCGGCAGTAGCACCAGCCCCGGACGGGTGAAATCAAACTGGTTGCGATCTTCGATATAAGGCAGCAGCGCCGTAAGTGAGATGGTGTCCAGCCGCAAGGATTCGTCATCGTTAATTACGAAGGCTGCCAGATTGGGCACCTGTTCGAAATGCACCACAACTTGCGGGGTGAGTTCTTCGGCCAGATCATCATCGGCGAGGGCGGGTTGTATGGTTGTGATCATCTGGTCGCGTGCATTATAGGGCAACACAAAGAGTGCCGCGTGGGAATGATTGATAATCTCCAGGTAGCCGTGGGCGACTTCTTTGGGGGATGTCGCCAGTTCCAAGGTTTCGGGGAAATCTTCCGGGGGATGGACTCGAAAGACTTCAGCAAACCAGGCATCGGGGCGCGGCACGCATTCTTGTGCGGCAACCCACCGCGTGGTCAGCAGCGCAAAAATTGTCCCCACAAAAATGACGCGTCGAATTTTCATCCCGTGTATTGTATCGTAGCTTTCTTTCGTGCTCACTCATGGCTTATCTGTGGCTGCGCTTTATGGTAAACTCGCATCGCATCATGGACGAGAAAACACTCCGCACCCTCGAATATTTTAAAGTACTCGAACATCTGGCCGAATATTGCGCCTTCGGCGCTTCGGCAGAACTGGCGCGTACTCAAAAGCCCGTTGCGTTGATTGATGACGCCCGCCAACGCCTGGCGGAAACCCGCGAAGCGCGCGAGCTGTTGCTGGCAATTCCCTCCACCAATATTGGCGGGGCGCGCGACCTGCGTGAAATTCTGCGGGCGGCTGCGCGCATGATTGTTCTGGAGCCGTTCCAACTGTTGGATGTTAAATACACGCTGATCGCAGCCCGTAATTTACGCCGCATTTTCGAGCAGCAGGGCGCTGACTATCCCCATCTGAACGAATTGACTTTGCGCTTGCCCGATGCGTTGGGGCTGGTGGATGCGATTAGCAATGCGCTCTCGGAGCGCGGTGACATTCTAGACAGCGCCTCGGACAAACTGGCCGTCATCCGCCGGAATATGAAGATTGAACACGACCGTCTGATGGCGCAATTGCAGCGTATGATCAGCAACCCCAATATTGCAAAATACCTGCAAGAAGCCCTGATTACGCAGCGCGATGGCCGTTATGTGATCCCCGTACGCGCCGATTTTAAGGGGCGCATCAAGGGTATTATTCACGATCAATCGGCATCGGGTGCCACGGTTTTCGTGGAGCCGTTGGGCGTTGTTGAGAAAAATAATGCCTTCCGCGAATTGCAGCTTGCCGAGCGCGATGAAGAACGCCGCATCCTATCGGAACTGACTATGCTAGTGGCAGAAAATTCATATGCTCTTGAAGATATGATTCATGCCCTGGCCGAAATTGATCTGGCCTTTGCCCGCGCCCGTTATGCCGAAGCGCTCAACGCCATAGAGCCAAAACTACATTCCATGACCGAAGCCCGAGGGCAAAAGACCGCGGCCAGTCAGCAGCCGTCCCCGGTCATCCGTCTCTACCAGGCTCGCCACCCGCTGCTCAATCCGGAAACCGTCGTGCCGATCGATGTCGAACTGGACCCCCAAACCCGCGCCTTGGTGATCACCGGCCCCAATACTGGCGGGAAAACCGTTACGCTGAAAACAGTCGGCCTGCTGGCCCTGATGGCGCAAAGCGGTCTGCATATCCCTGCCGACCACCAAAGCGAGATCAGCCTGTTTAAAACAATCTACGCCGACATCGGTGATGAGCAATCCATTGAACAATCGCTATCCACGTTTTCGGGGCATATCACCAATATTATTCATATTTTGAAGAAAGCGGATACGCGTTCGCTGGTGATTCTTGATGAGTTGGGGGCGGGAACCGATCCACAGGAGGGAGCAGCGTTGGCACGCTCGTTGCTGACTCACCTGGTGGAACGCGGTGTTACCACCCTGGTGACCACCCACCACCCGGAGCTTAAAGCCTTTGCCCATGCTACCCCCGGGGTGATTAATGCCAGCGTCGAGTTTGATCTGGAAACCCTGCGTCCGACCTATCACCTGACAATTGGTTTGCCGGGGCGCTCGAATGCCCTGGCGATTGCCGAGCGTTTGGGCCTGCCGGTGGAAATAATAACTTCGGCGCGGCAAGAGATTGATCCCGCCGAGTTGCGCGCCGATGATCTGCTGGATGAAATTCAC
>CALCSH010000395.1 GCA_937893815.1 uncultured Anaerolineae bacterium
CCCATATATTCCGGCGGGAACACCTGCACGGTAGTTTTTTCAGTGGAGTCAATATATCATAAATAATAAGACTATTTCTGTCAAGAAATTCCTGATTATCACGCTGGAATCCAACAAAACTCATATATAATCTCGTCATGCGCTGGATTTATCTCTCCCCCCATCTCGATGACATTGCCCTTTCACTAGGCGGCCTGCTTTGGCAGCAGGCGCAGGCCGGTGAGCACCTCAGTGTGTGGACGATTTGTGCAGGAGATCCCCCTGAGGGCAAAGTCTCTGCATTTGCCCAAAGCCTGCACCAGCGCTGGAGTGTCGGACGCGAGGCCTCGGCGGCTCGCCGAAAGGAAGATATCGCATCGTGCCAAATTATGGGTGCAGATTACCGTCATTTCGCCATTCCAGATTGCATCTATCGGCGCTCGCCGCGTACGGACGAATTTCTCTATGCGTCGGAGGAAGCTATTTTTGGCGAGGTGCACGAGGACGAAGACACGCTGATTCTTCAATTGGCGCAAGAGATGCAGGATGCCTTACCCAAAGATGTCAAAATCATCGCCCCCTTGGGCCTGGGTGGGCATGTGGATCATCGTCTGACGCGCGCCGCAGCCCAAAGGCTGGATTCTTCCCTGGGACTTTATGCCGACTACCCCTACGTCTTGAATATGCCTGCCTGGGGCACAGGTGATCTGACCCCCAGCTCGTTTTCTATCTCCGCGGACGCTCTCGCCATGTGGCAATCCGCCGTCGCTGCTCATACATCACAGATCAGCACCTTTTGGAAAAATCTCGATGATATGCGCACAGCCCTGCAAATGTATGCCCAACAGCAAGGCGGCGTGAATCTCTGGAACTAGAACGGATGTTCCCAAGAAGCCCTTGCCAGTGAAGCCAACTTATGCTAAAATCCTGCCCGGCGCAGCGAGAGATGCGTCCTTTTTTGTTCAAGGCACTTCTTGTTGATATAGCGATCATTCACACCCCCAAATCATCGCAATCAGTAAGAGGTTTTTTGTTAGTTAGGATCAAAACGCACTAAAAGGGGGGGTGCAAGGAATAACCATGCCACCAACATATTTAACGAAAGATGGTTTTGAGAAACTTCAGGAAGAGCTTGAATATCTACGCACAACGCGTCGCAAGGAAGTAGCCGAGCGCTTGCGCGAGGCGCTGGAAGATGGCGATGCAGGCGTGGATGCGGATGCCGAATGTGATGCGGCGCGCAATGAGCAATCTTTCGTGGAAGGGCGAATTCGCGAGCTGGAATTAATTTTGGCAAATGCCAAGTTGATTTCCGACAAAGACAAAAACGGCGTGATTCAAATTGGCACCAAGGTTACAATTCAGGAAGCCGACATGGCCCCTGAAGCCTATACGATTGTTGGCGCGGTGGAAGCCAATCCTCGCGATGGACTGATCTCAAATGAATCGCCGCTAGGAAAATCACTACTGACCCATAAAGTGGGTGATAAAGTGACAGTGAACGCGCCCAATGGTTCGTTTACAGTATCGGTATTGAAGGTAGAATAATCTGGGGCTTGATTCTGTAGCCCCGCGCGAGGAAACTGGCGCGGGGCTTTTTTTATCCCATAGGAATCATCCAAGAATAAGTTCATCGCAGAAGTGAAACTTCTTCGCGTAGCACTCCCGAAGGGGAGCTGAGAAGTTTCACTTCTAAAACGGGAATTAATATTTGGATGCTCACATAGGAGTTGTATTATGGCGGCTGAATTTTCAAATCTAGAGCAGATCCGCATCGATAAAATCCAGGCTTTGCGCGATCAGGGTGTAGACCCTTTTCCATCGCGGTCGGAGCGAACGCATACCACTCAGGCCGCGATTGAGGCTTTCGAATCCGTTGAAGGCGATGAAACCGCAGCTCCAGTAGTGGTAACTCTGGCCGGGCGCCTGCGCTCAATGCGTCCGATGGGCAAGATCACTTTTGCCCATATTGAAGATGGCCGCGGGCGCGTGCAGCTTTTCTTGCGCCTGAATGATGTGGGCGAGGAAGCCTTGCAATTTTTCAGCCGAAATTTCGATCTGGGCGATTTTGTGCAGGCATCGGGTTCAATGTTCCGCACGCGCACCGGCGAAGCCACGGTACGCGTCGAAGCTTTTCGCATGTTGGCGAAGGCGGTCACACCGCTGCCAGCCGCCAAAGACGAAGTGGTCGATGGCGAGGTTGTGCAGCACGCCACGCTCAGCGACCCGGAGACACGCTTCCGCCAGCGCTACGCCGATTTAGCCATCAACGCCCATGTGCGCGAAATTTTCCGCAAACGCTCAGCTATTATCTCGGCGTTGCGCGCCTTTATGGATGGGGAAGGCTTTATGGAAGTTGAGACACCCATTCTGCAGCCGATCTATGGCGGAGCGGCGGCGCAGCCTTTTGTAACGCACCACAATCAGCTTAAACAAGATTTATATTTGCGAATTTCATTTGAACTGTATCTCAAACGTTTATTGGTCGGGGGCTTTGAGAAAGTTTACGAAATTGGGCGAGATTTCCGTAATGAAGGTGTTTCGTTCAAACACAACCCGGAGTTCACCCAGCTCGAATTCTATTGGGCATATGCCGATTACGAACAGGTGATGACGCTCACCGAACAAATGCTGGCCTTTGTCGCCGATACGGTCTTGGGACAGCGCACATTCACCTTCCAGGGGGACGAAATCAGTCTGGAGCCACCCTGGCCGCGCATCGAATTGCGGCAGGGGCTTATCGACAGTACCGGCATCGATATTCAGGAGCACCCCACGAGCGAGACTCTCGCCGCAGCAATGAAAGCGTTGAACGTTGATGCCAACCCCAAGGCCACGCGCGGCAAGCTGATTGACGCACTGGTCAGCACGTATCTGGAGCCGAATTTCATTCAGCCGACATTTCTCTATAATTATCCGCGCGATATTTCCCCGCTAGCGAAATCGATCTCCGGTGACCCACTGACGGTGGAGCGCTTCGAGGGCTTCATGGGCGGGGTGGAGTTGTGCAATGCTTTCACCGAGTTGAATGACCCCCTCGATCAGGAAGCACGCTTCACCGAGATGGGGCGGGATTATGCCTCCGATGACGATGAGCACCACCCGATGGATGATGATTATCTACAGGCTATGCGCTACGGGATGCCGCCCAACGGCGGGTTTGGCATCGGTGTGGATCGATTGGTGATGCTGCTGACGGATAATCACAGCATTCGCGAGGTGCTGCTCTTCCCCCATTTGCGTAGCAAAGAGTGAAGCTTAAGACCTGCCAGGTTTTCACAAGCCGTGAATGCAAAAAGTTAAAGCATCTGATGTGCGCGGCGGTCGGAAGAATTTTCGAAAACCTGGCAGGTCTGTTATTTAATTTGGATTGCGCCCGTTAGCGACTTCTTCGGGCTTGAATATAACTACATCTTTTCCGGTGAGTTTTTCTTGCACTTTCTGGACGATCAGTTCCAGATGACCGGGATGTTCGACAAAATCCATATCATCGGCGGGGACAGTCAGCACCGGGCAGAGGCTAAAACTATGCACCCAGGTTTCGTATAACTGATTGAGTTGGCGCAAATAATCGGCGCTGATTTCTCGCTCGTAGTCGCGCCCGCGGCGATGGATGCGGCGCAGCAGGGTGGTCTCCGATGCTCGCAGATATACCACCAGATCCGGGGGGGGCAAAAATTCACTCAGAACCTGATACAGCTCCCAGTAGGTATTGTAATCACGCTCGCCCATTTGCGTTTGCAGGTAGAGATTGCGCGCAAAAACTTCCGCATCTTCATAGACACTGCGATCCTGAATCACCGAGGTGGGTTGGTCAATAATGCGGCGATGGATACGTAGTCGATGGGTGAGAAAAAACAACTGCGAGTGAAAGGCCCAGGTTTTCATATCCCGATAAAAATCGGGCAAGTAGGGGTTATCGGCTTCAGGTTCGTAGAAGGGCTGCCAGTTGAGGTGTTTGCAGAGCATATCCACCAGAGTCGATTTTCCAACGCCAATATTTCCAGCAACAGCAACAAATTTTTTCATAATCATCCATCGGGGCTGAAATAGGCTACAGCCTGCCCGGCATCATTTTCCATCACCAGCTCCAGGTGATGCCCAGGTCGGTAAGTAGAAACATCAATCAGACGCAAGCAATCTTGTAAATTGGCTTCATCAGGGGCGCGCTCCACCAACCGGTTCGACGTGTTGTAAAAGAAATCATGATTAAAGATGACATCAGCGTCATCCAAATAAATGGCCAGCGGGTAAATGCGCGCTTCAACCAGATCTTGAAAGAAGTGCGTGCCAAAGGATGGCTCCGGAGCCAGGCCGATGCCTTCCCCAGAAATCTCGATCAGCGATTTTGTGTTGTATATATCGGCATAGCGAATATTGACGCCCAGATCGGCGTTACGAGTTCCCCAACGACCGGGACCAACGCAGATGAAGGATTCATTTACCAAAATCGAATTGATACGCCCGATAGCGCGTCCCAATTCGGCGCGAGCAGCCGTTGTGGGCAAGGCGAAATACGCTTCCGGGCTGACAAATAACACGTAGCGAATACCGCTGACTGTTCCCTGCGGCACCATGCGGCCAGTCGAAAAAACCACAGATTCAACGGGCAAATTCTCAGGGATATGCGCTTCTTCCTCTTCCGCATGACTTTGCGGTCGGCACTGCAAAATTGAGATTTCCAGTTCCGGATTGAGACTTTGCAGATTATTCAGATGAATAGTGAACTCCATGTCAACTGGGGTTTTGTAATAGCGCTCCAGAATCGTCAGCATGCGTTTCATCTTGTCCGCAAATGTTGTCCGCTGGATCAGCGCGTCAAAGGTAATGACAACGCGCGGGATATCGTCATCCGAAAGTAAGGTGCGAATGGGCATCAGATACCCGCCCTGATCCAATTGACCAATATAGCGCAGCAACGGATAGCGACGATCGATCACGCTCTGGATGGGCAAACTCTCGAAACAGTTTTCTTTCAGATTAATCACATCGATAAATTGCTGCGAGTATTGGCGAATCAACTTGGGGGCCGACTCCGGGCGCAGATTGGGGTGACTGAGCGCCACTATGCGGGGATAATCGCTGCCCACGCGGTCAACGGCGCGAGTGCCCATCCCCCACACCAGACGCAAAAAGCCATCTTCGCTGCGAATCTGGGGTGACCAACGATACAGGTTGCGACTGAAACCAACGCCCGCCGCGTGAGGGAAATAATAATCCCCATACGCTTCCCCTTCGACAACCTGAATCAAAATTGCCAGGCGTTCATCATAATCTTGCAGCCCCATGCTGCGGCGGTAGAGCAACGCATCGGGGTTGAGCCCGCTGGCGAAAACGTGGATAATTGCTTGCGTGAGGTCGTATAAATTTTGTTCTGGCGAATCCTGATTAGGGCAAAATACGCTGTCATACTTACCGGCAAAGGATGTGCCGAAATTATCTTCCAGTAAACTAGAAGAACGTACAATCAGCGGTTTATGACCAACTTCGTTTAATAAACTACGTAGCTTTTCGAGAATATCGTCAGGAAATTCCCCTTTGGCATATTCGGCTTGAACTGTCGGATAATCTTGATGAATTTGCTCTTCTGGTTTGTATTTTTGATCATTCCAGTACAGCAAATTATTGTAGGTCATGAAAGCATACATCACATCAGAGCCGATAAAAAACGACTCGGGGATGCGCAGCGAATCACGAATATCCGCTTCAGCCACCTCGCTGAGGATACGCGCCGCCAGCAACATCCCGGCCGCCTTGCCGCCAATTTTCCCCAGCCCAATTTTTCGCCGCCAGATTTCAAGTAGATCGCTAGCGGTAAACCAGGTTTTGGCAATATTAATATAAGCCAGTTGATCGCTGATCATGCGCCGGATGAGCACAACGATCAATTCATAGTAGCGATGCTTGTAATGGGCTTGTTCTTCGGTCGGCAAGCGTTCGATCGCCAGGGCTTGCTCAAATAACATATCTTGTGGGGCCAGTTCTGGATTAAACGAAACTTCAATTTCACCGGGCTGGGGACCGCGCTCGGCAATCACATCTTTGACAATATTCTCAAAATCTTCGTAGCGCAGATTGTAGGCGAAATAAAAATCAGTCAGATGCGTACGAATACGCGACATGCGAATTTCCCAAATTTCCTCGGTCTCTTCCCACAGTGGATCATGCAATCCCTCGCGGGCCTGCGATTGTATCGCTTTCGCACGCACCTCCGCTTCGAAGGCTTTCGGCGAAATAATGCCGCGCTCAAACAATTCACGGCGCATACGCGCCCGAATACGAGTACGCAATATCGGATACTGCGCCAGCGCCAGGTGAATGCGCAGCGACCGGTCGGTGGATGGGCTTGGTAATGTCATTGATTAAAAAGCATCCGAAGCCGTCGGGCTTCGGATGAATACAGAAAAAATTTCAGGTACTAGTTCCCCAAATGCATGGGCATAATGACATGCAAAAAATCACGGTTGCTTACCGGACGAATCACACCGGGGCTGGTATCGGCCGTGGTTTCCAGAGCAACCGTCGGCGTTTTGATAACATCCAATACTTCACGCAGAAAACGCACGTTAAAGGCAATCAATATCGGCGGCCCATCAATCGAGGCATCCACAACCGTCTGGCTAGAACCCGTTTCCTCGGATTGGCCAGAAATTTCCACCGTGCCCGGCTGCAACTCACCCCCGGGGGTAATACTCACCCGCGCAATCAGCGTGCCCTCGCGAGCGAAAATCTCGGCCTGTTTGCAGGCTTTCAGAAAAGCATCGGTAGAAAGCACAGTGCGGGTTTGATGACTACGGGGGATAATCTGCTGATAATCAGGGAAATTGCCCTCGATAAGTTGCGAGGCCAGTTCAACATTTTTGGTGCGGAAAATTACGCGCCCGCTATGGGGTGGCAGCATCATGGTGATGGTTTCACTGCCATCACTGCTGATTCTGGCTAATTCGCTCAACGCCCGGGCAGGGATCACCGCCTGGATGGGTTCATCAATTGAGGAAGATAGTTCTGCCGAACGCACAGATAGCCGGAAGCCATCCGCCGAGGCAAAGGTCATCTTGTTGTCTTCAACAGTCAGCAACACTCCGGTTAGAATCGGCCGCGCTTCATCACTGGATGCCGCAAAAGCCACTTGCTGAATCATCTCTTTGAGGTCAGCCACGTTTAGTTGAATTCCATCCTGCGTATCGGGCATGGGCATGGGCGGGAATTCCTGCGCATCAATGCATTTGAGATCGGTATTCGATGAGCCGCAGCGCACATTCATCGTTTGGGTGCGCACGTCCAAACTCATGCTCACCTGATTGGAGGGCAAGGTATTGATAAGATCAGTAAAGGTGCGCGCCGGAACTGTGGTGGAACCTTCTTCCTCGATCTTGGCCCCAATCCAGCAGGTGATTCCCAGTTCCAGGTTGGTTGCTGAGAGGCGCAAACGGCCTTCGTCGGTGGCGACCAAAATATTACCCAACACCGGGAGCGTGCTGCGCGGCGAAACTGCACGCGATACGATACTCAAACCATGGGTGAGATTCTCTTGCAGTACAGATACTTTCATATTGCCCTCTCCTCAATGGGTATGATGCTGAAGTCTTGTGCTATGCTACGAGTAACGCTCTGCTACGAGTATACAACGGGAAGTGCAAAAATTCCAGTTGACACCCCAGGGATTGAAAATGTGTTTCTGGTTTCGACACGTTTTCAAAATAATCCTATTGGGGGGTTCTAGCCGAGAAATAAATTCGGATAATTTCGACTTCCTATCCAAGCGAAGAAAGTTTTTGAGCCAGAATAGCGTTCGATGGTTCTACCAATATATCGCCATCTGGAAAAAGTATCGTAGGCACACTACGGTTGCCATTGTTGATTGTTTCAACTCGAGTGCGCCCCTCCGCATCTTCGTTGATATTGATCCACTCATAATCGGCATTCGACGTATCGAGCAACTTCTTGGCTCGATGGCAATCTGGACACCAGGAAGATCCATAGACAATTATTTTCTGGCTCATGGGGTTTTTCATTTCCCCTTATTGTTGGAGGAAAGTTAGGACAGGAGGCAGCAACATTGCCAGAACAATGAGAACACCAATCACTATCATCACCGTCTGCGAGCCTGATCTTCGTTTTTTGGTTGGTTTCTTAGCCATTTTTTGATCTCCTTTCTAGATATTGGCCGCGTTTTTGCACAGCTTTCTCAATTTTATCCTCTAAATCGTCAATGGTCACTGGTTTAAACAAATATGTATCCGCACCCAGGCCCATCGCC
>CALCSH010000396.1 GCA_937893815.1 uncultured Anaerolineae bacterium
CTATACCCCTAAATCTGGACTACTACCACGGGGATTCCCAGTGACCCCAAGTGCAGTCTTTGCCCCTGGGGTGCAGATAGAGGTACAATGAAGCCAATCTCAACTTGGCCAATTAAAACCAGCGTGCCGTATGACTGAACATCAACGATACAGCCAAAATACTGAATCCTGGAGTGAGTTTCCTGTAGCGATTGTGCCCGAGGCGTTGCAAACCGCCGTTGGCGGACACCCACTCGTTGCTCAGACTCTTGTCCGGCGTGGCATCACGGATGTAGAGTCGGCGCGTGCCTTTTTAGATCCCGAATACTACCCCGCCACCCCGCCCCATGAACTCCCCGGCCTGAGCCGCGCCGCTGACCTGCTTGATGTCGCGATTGCCGCCGGGGAGCCTATCTTGGTGTGGGGCGATTTTGACGTGGACGGGCAAACTTCCACCACGCTGCTGGTTGAAGCCCTGAAGGATGTAGGCGCGCAAGTGAGTTATCACATCCCATTACGTGCCACTGAAGGGCATGGGGTAAAGGTTGGAGTTCTCGAGCAAAAACTCACATCCCCTCACCCCCTCTCCTACCGGGAGAGGGGAGCGAGGGGTGAGGGCAATTCGCCGCGCGTATTACTCACTTGCGACACCGGCATCGCTGCTCACGAAGCCATAGAGTTCGCCAAATCGCGCGGCCTGACGGTGATCATCACCGATCATCACGACCTGCCACCGGAACTCCCCAATGCCGATGTCATTGTCAACCCGAAGCTGCTACCGGAAGGACATCCGCTTTCAACACTGCCGGGGGTAGGGGTGGCGTACAAGTTAATTGAAGAGTTATTTAACCGAAGACAAAAGACGGAAGACGGGGGACGGAAGACCGGGCGAAAAACCCCGTCCCCCGTTCCCGGTCATCCGTCGGAGAAATATCTCGATCTTGTTGCCCTGGGCATTGTTGCCGATGTGGCCTTGCAAACTGGCGATGCGCGCTACCTGCTGCAACGCGGCTTGAATGTGTTGCGCCGCACGCCGCGTCTGGGTCTGCAAACTTTGTTCGAGAACGCCGAAATCATCCCTGACCAGATCAATGCCGAAACGATTGGCTTTGGCATCGGGCCGCGGCTGAATGCCCTGGGGCGGCTCTCGGATGCCAACCCGATTGTCGAGTTCTTCACCACTGACGACCGCAGCCGCGCGGCGGTCGTAGCAACTCAACTGGAAGGTCTCAACCACAAACGCAAACTGCTCACGGAGCAAATCTACCAGTCGGCTATCAGCCAGATCGAGGCCGACCCCAACTTGCTCGATTTTGCTGCTCTGGTGCTGTCGCATCCGCAGTGGCCCGCCGGGGTAGTCGGTATTGTCGCCAGTCGTTTGGTGGAACGCTTCCACGTGCCGGTAATTCTGATCTCAGCGCCAGAGGGTCATATCGCCCACGGCTCGGCGCGCTCGGTTGAGGGAGTGCATATCAGCGAGGCGATCGCCGCCCAGCGCGATCTGCTGCACGGATTCGGCGGCCACCCGATGGCGGCGGGTCTTTCAATTGACACGGAGCGTATCGCAGATTTTCGCCGCAGTTTATCACGAACCATCCGCGAGAAATATCCACTCGCGCCCGCACAACCCCATCTGACGATTGATGCCTACCTGCCGCTTGGCGAAATTACACTCAATCTGGCCGACGATCTCAGTCGATTGGCACCGTTTGGCGCTGGCAATCCTTCACTTATATTGGCTACACGCAATGTAAAATTGGTCAGTTCAACCCCGATCGGGCGCGATAAAAGTCATTTGCGGTTAGTGATGGAAGATCGAACGGGGAACGTGCAGGATATTCTGTGGTGGCGGGGCGCGAGTGAAGCATTGCCCGAGGGCGAATTTGATATTGCCTACACGATTTCAACCAACACTTTTCGCGGCGAACGCCGCTTGCAGCTTGAATGGCAAGATTTTCGCCCGAGTGCGGGAGCCAGCTCCGAGGCCGCACCGGAAGTTTCTCCTCGGATCGTGCTGGATTACCGCCATGAAAAACACCCCCTGCCCCTATTGGATCAACTCAAAGCCGAGGGGAATTTCACCCTCTACACAGAAGGAGCTGCCCGGCATCGTTTGGGGGGATGCGACCGCACGGAGTTGGCACCTGCCGAGACGCTGATCCTGTGGAGCGCGCCGCCCGGGCCGCGGGAGTTTTCTGCACTTTTGGCAGCGACTACCCCCAGGCGAATTGTCCTTTTCGGCATTGATCCAGCCCTGAATACGCTGGAAACATTCCTGACACGGCTGGCCGGTTTGGTCAAACATGCTTTGCGGGCAAAAGCTGGCATCGTCGAGCTGAGTGCGCTGGCCGCAGCAATGGCCCACCGCGAGAATACCGTGCGCCTGGGGTTGGCCTGGATGGAAGAGAAGGGGTTTATTCGTGGAGAGTGGCAGGCGGAACGTGGAGAGATATGGCTGACAGCCGATGGGCAGGCCGGTCTTGCTTTGCAGGATGTTGCCATGACGCTCAAAGCCGTGTTGGATGAAACCGCGGCTTATCGGGCATATTTTAGAGAAACCAGTGCAGACTCATTCGCGCGGCATTTAGAAATCGCAGATGAGCGCAGATAAGGTAAAAAGTCAAAAAACTCATCCGTATGAATCTGCGTTCATCTGTGGGTGTTATTGATAGGAGCAAAGGTATGACCAAAATTCGCTGGGGGTTGCTTTCCACGGCCAATATTAATAAGGCGCTGATTCCGGCCATTCGGGCATCGGCGCGCGGTGAGCTGGTAGCAGTTGCCAGTCGTGATCACACCAAAGCCGAGGCGTATGCCCAGGAATGGGCAATTCCCCAGGCTTTCGGCAGCTATGAAGAAATGCTGCAATCCGGGGCGGTGGATGCAGTTTATATCGGGCTGCCCAATCACTTACACGCCGAGTGGAGCATCAAGGCCATGCAAGCCGGTCTACATGTATTATGCGAGAAACCCTTCGCGACTTCGTTGGCAGAAGTGGATGCGATGATCGCTGCCAGCCAGAAGACCGGCATGATGCTGGCGGAGGCATTCATGTATCGCCATCATCCGCAGACCAAAATCGCTGGTGAAATCGTGCGCGCCGGGAAATTAGGTGAAATCACGCTGCTGCGCGGGACATTCGATTTCTTCCTGCCCGAAACTCAACGCCAGCCGGAAAATATCAACGTGAGGCTGGTGCCCGAATGGGGCGGTGGCTGTCAGTGGGATGTAGGTGTCTACCCCATGAGTTTTGCCCAATTTATCTTTGGCGGGCCACCGGAGTGGGTGTTCGGCGCACAGAAAATCGGCGCCAGCGGCGTGGATGAAGTTTTTGCCGGGCAAATGGGCTACGCCAACGGCAGGCTGGCGCAAATCTCATCGTCGTTTGCGACGCCCTTTCACACATTCATCGAAATCATCGGCACACAGGGACGGCTGCATCTCAGCAAGCCCTTCGTCGGGCTGGACGAGGGTCGCAAGCTGACCTTCACCCCCAAAGATGGTCCAGATGAAGAAATTGTAGTACCCGAAAAAGCGTTATACTTGGGCGAAGTTGAAGATTTACACGCCGCCATTCTTGACGGAGTGCCGAGTTATCTGACACTGGAAGAGACTCGCAACCATGTCAAAACCGTGCTGGCGTTGTACGAGTCGGCGAAAACAGGAAAAATCATTCGTCCCCAGTGAGCGATAACCCGTTTTTCACGAGTATAGTATTCGTCTGGATCTTCGATACTGCACACTGAAAATTACGAACCAAGACAATCTATCATGACACAAACCCCTCCCGTTGCTATTGTTCTTGCCGAACAGCATATCCCCCACCGCGTCTTTCAGCACGCGACTCCGCCACGCTCGGTGGAAGAAGCCGCCGAAGTACGCGGCCAAACCCCCGATCAGGTGGTGCGCAGCATTCTCTTCCGGCTGGCGGAAGATGAGTATCTGATGGTATTGATGGCCGGGCCGGGGCAGATCGATTGGGGCGCACTGCGGCGTTATTTGGGCGTCTCGCGCATCAGCATGGCCGAAAAGGACGAAGTTTTGCGCGTAACCGGCTATCCGATCGGGGCCGTGGCGCCTCTCGGATTGCCGCGGCCAATCCGCATTCTGGTGGATGAAGGATTGCAGACGCAGGACGAAATTTCGCTCGGCTCTGGGGTACGCGGCACAGCCATTATGATGCGGGCAACGGATTTGCTAAGCGCGATTGGGAATTACGAGATCGGTAAATTTGGTTAGATCGTTACAAGTTACAGGTTGAAAGTTTGTGAGGTTGGATATGCGAGTTTTCGAGATCATTCTGACGATTCTACTGGCTATGCGCATCATCGATCGTTCCTTTAGGGATCAACGGCTGCGGGACGGGCTGACGCTGTCGGCCTTTGGGGTGATGGCGTTGCACCTGGGATTGGAAGGCTACCGCTGGCAAATGCTTCCGTTGTATGGAATCACCCTGGGATACACGATCACAGCACTTTGGCGGCTGCCCGCCCGGAGCGAGTCGGCGCGTCCACGCTGGGGTTGGACGCTATC
>CALCSH010000397.1 GCA_937893815.1 uncultured Anaerolineae bacterium
CCCCATATATTCCGGCGGACATCTCCGTCATCGGCTTTTTGCAGTAGAGTCAAAGATGCAAAGGCGCAGAGAACAACAAAACGCTGCGCCTTTGCGTCCCTGTATTTTGGTTTCTATTCCAGCGCTTTGAGGCCTTGCAGCAGGCGTTCTGCAGCACCCTGGGTACGTTCTGCGGGGGTTGCATAGGAAAAACGGATCCACTCCCCACCATAGGGCGAGAAGAAGGCCCCCGGCACAACCGCCAATCCATGATCTTCGGCAATATACTGCCCAAAGGGTTCACTATCTTCCCAGCCGCGTTTTTCCAGCCACGGGCCAACATGGATAAAGGCATAATAGCCTTTCCCCTGAATGAACTTGAATTGATGTTGATCCAGAAATGCCTTCAATACTATTCGACTGGCGCTGGTGGGCTCACTAATTGTGGCGCTGGCTTTGGCATAGCCTTGCTCATAGGCCGCCATCGCCACTGCTTGCCCAAAGAAAGCCGGTATCACGGAATGTGAGGCGCGGGCTACAATAAATTTAATCACTTCTTCGGAGGCGATCAAATGCGCATTGCGGATATTGGAACCGCCCAGACTTTTGGTCAGGCCATCCAGAAAGAGAATACGCTTGCGCTCATCGGGGGTGAACATCTTCAAGAAGGCGTTCAAATCCATGGGCTGTTCATCGGTGACAAAGTGGTACATCCAGTCGTAGAGCACGAACGCAACCCCGGCCTCAAGTGCGGCGCGCCCCAACGCGGCCTGACGTTCCGGGCTGATGGTGAGGCCGGTGGGGTTATCGGGATTGGTGATCACAATCCCGGCAACTTTGCGCCCCGATTTTGCGGCAAATTCCACCCCGGCCTTGATGCCCTCTTCAGTGTAGGCCCAGCCCTCATCGGGGTGCCCCGGCGACCACATCACATTGGCGCCAATCCCGTAAGGCCCCCAATTGTACGAAATCCAGGGTACACGCGAAACCATAATCACATCGCCCTGACGACCATGACCCAGCATCAGCATGGCCTGAAACGCCTTCACCAGAGCATCACGGCCACCGGTCGCGCTCAGAATATTGGCCGGGCCGTAACCGGATTCAGAATCAAATTGCCAATATTTTTCAGCCACGCTGCGGCGAAACGCTACGGTGCCAAAGGGCATATCGTAACTCGTGCCGTGCTCAATCTGTAATTGCAACGCCCGTTCCAGCAATTCACGCGGCACCCCCGGCAAACTGGCTCCGCCATCGCCTTGCGAAGCATCATAAACCGGCAAATCGGGGTATTTTTCTTGAAATACTTTCAGGGATTTTTTAATCAAAAACATGCGCGAGGGAGGAATAGCCGCCATCTCGGATAAATGAGAACTCACCGGGATTAGATTGGCATCGGGGACGGCAAAAACGGGGGTTTCGTGCGAAACTTCAGGTGTCATTGTGGAGCCTCCTTAGATATAAAAAAACGCCCCGTGTTTCGGGGCGTTGGTCAAACAAGTTTTGCTGAATTTTCTTGAACTAAGCTCTTACATTCGCGCACCAACGCCCGATCGTCGTCCAACGACGATTAGTATTATTGGTGGTTGTATTATTGTTTGTGCAGAAGAGAAGTTCTAACATATTGGGCGCAACTATACCATTACGGCGAAACAGAGTCAAGCACATGGTCAATGACATCCATGAGAACTGCCCGAACAACCGTGCGCCAGCGGTAGCCACCGATATTTTCGTCATATTGATAGCAGGTTATTAACGTCAACCAGTCGTAACCGTCACTGGAATACAGTGGTGAGAGATCATTTGCCTTAACGTAGTAATTCTGGCGCACTTCGTAAAGATAGGTTGCATCGTGGGTGCGAAGTAAAATTGAATCGCCCCATTTGAGTTGATCAATGGCCATAAAGGGGCCGGAGCTGCCATCGGGCAAATAGGCATGGGCGGTTAGCACGGTATTTCCCGGCCATGTGGGATAGGCTGTTCCCCCGAGATAACCAGCTTGCTCAAGGAGCCAGGTCAGATTCCAGCCCTGCTCGGTGAGCGGTATCCCTACAATTGGCACATGCACCTGCCGGGTAGGAATATCTAGCCAGATCGAGTCATTCAAGCCATAGGGCTTGGCATCAATATCCGGCTCAATCACAGTAATTTCTCCAGGTGGATACCCGGTATCAGGCAGCCGGCTACCCCGGATGGTGATAATGATTGAGTTGAACGCACCATAAATATCAACTGTAGATGGCGGATCATAGAACCGTTCCGTGGAAAGTGGGTTGAATACCGATTGAGCCGCGGTAACATCACCGGGAAGGCTGGTCCATGCCAGATAGGCCGTATTCTCCACGCTCTCTTGCGCCCGACGATCCAGCACAGCCTTAAATTCGACATTGGATGTTTGCCCGAGGGGGAAATTATCCCAGGCGATACGCAATTTTTGAGGATTGCTATCGTTGAGGACTACATTTCCGCCATCATTCCAACCGCTTGCGATGCGTAATGACCCCGAAACGTAATGCAAACTCCCCGGAAGCGGATCGGTGAGTACAAGGTCGAATCCATCGGCATCGCTTTCGGCACGATGACCGACTTCAAGCGTAAATGTTATCGTTGCGCCTTTGAATACGACGGTTTGATCGGCGCGTTTGATCAGGTAATACCAGGGTTCCACAATCATGGCGTCGGTTGCCATCGCTGTGGCTTCGTTACGGGTTCCATGCTGCCCCCAAAGCGCCGTGGCGGCGTTATTTAGATTGACCCCGCGCAGGGTATCGACGCTATCGAGTACAGCGACGCGATACTCAATGGTGAGTGTTTCGTTGACCGAACCGTTATTGGTGACAGTGCCGAGATCAAAGACAATCTGCCGCCCCTGGTTGACGTCGGCGGCGCTGCCTGCGCCGGTTTGCGGGATAGGGTAAATGGCCGGGTTGCCGCTCGTGGGGTTGGCCGCATTTGGACTACAGGCGTCGGCAAAATCCCCCGTCAGGTCTGTAGTCAGATTTGTGGAAGAAGGCGTCACACTGAGACAATCGACAAACGCCAGACCGGCATCGAGATTATCCGTGATCGTCAAAACCGGCATCTGCCCGGAACCAGAGGCATGTGGCGGCAGGAAAAGTACCAGACGGTACGTGAGAATCTCGCCAATGGCGACATCCTGCCCAAGCGTAAAAGTCTGGTTGGTATCCACAAGGCTCTTGCCCAAATTAGCCAGTTCATCGTCATCGGTGGCCGAGTCGTTGGTATTGTCCATATCGTCCACGGCGAACTGATCGTCAATGCGGGCCGTATTGCGAATCTGCGTTACCGCCGGGCTGAGGGGATCATCCACGCGCACAGCAAAATTAACGGTTTGGGCCGCCGCCCCCGCAGCCAGCGTTCCAACGGGGTATTCGCACACAGTTCCAGCTGCGGCGCTATCCGGGCAGGCGGTGGTTGTGCCGGGTAAAACCCAACCTGTAGAACTACTCCCGGCAACAAATGTGGTTCCGATAGGCACACTATCGCTGATGGTTACACCCAGCGCCGTGCCTGTGCCGTTATTTTGATAGGTCAGTTCATAAATCAGCAAACCACCGGAGAAGAAATAATCACCATAATCAGTTTTTGTAATTTCCAGATCAGGCTGCACAATCTCGAAGTCGCGGCTGCCACTTTGCGTGACGGCTCCGGCAGTGACGCGCACGCTGTTTGCAAGCACATCACCGTCCTGATTATCTACATGGCCTTCCACGCGCGCCACCACCTGGAGGTAGATGCGGTCGCCGTCATTAACCACGCCGTTGGCGGTGTTATTAACATTGCCAAATTCAAAGACCACCTGATCGTAATAGGCATCCCCATCTGTATTCTTATGTGTGCCAAAACTATCTGGACAACGATCTGCGGGCAATGTACCGCTATCAGCGCTCAGGCTGGCGCCAATCGAGGTGATGCACGAACTCACCACGCTGAGTACCCCGGTAGGGCTGGTCGGTAGATTATCGGTCACCGTAACCGGGTGCGACTGGCCCTCAGGGATCGTAACGACGATCTCAAACGTAACTTCCTCGCCAATGGTTAAATCTTCCAGGGCTGCGTTATGCTGGCTGCTGCCGGTCGTATCGATGGAAGTCGCCGTGATATTTTTCGAGACTGCCGGGTCAGTGATATTGATGGTGGCTTTGTCTTTGAGATCGCCTTCCTGCCCGGAGCCGCCCGAACCGGTAAAATCATCGCCGCCTTCAACGTTGGAATAATTGGTGATCGTGCCCTCATTTTCGAGTGTAGCATCCGGCGCAATACCGGGGATGACCTGCAAATCGTAGGTCAGGATGATGATATTATTCCCCAGGTTGGGGTCGTGCGACTGGCAAACGCCCTGCCCGGCAGGATCAACCAACTGGATGCCGCCGCCGAAGAGATCGACGGGCGTGGCCGGGCTGCCATCGGGTTTGGCATAGTTGATCGGGCCGCTGCCATCCCCGTAGTAGATTACCAGATTGTAGCCCGCGCTGGGTACCTGTAATTCGGCTGGAATCGTATCCTGAATGGTAATATCATACGCTCCGCCGCCGCTGTGACCCTGATTTTCGATCACAATCGCAAAGCTGACCAGATCGCCGCCGTCAATGCCGTTGATGTCGCTGTTCAGGGCGTGACTATTCAGATAATCGGAGCTAATCTTGGCCGGGGATGTCCAACGCAGCCCGGCGCTGCCCGGCGAGGTGAAGGTGTAGCCGCTCAGGGCTGGCGTAATCGAAGCATTGACGTTATCGCTGGCAATGACGCTTTTCTTATGAACCAGCGAAGGTTCATCCAGCACAAAATTGATAATCGACTCGGTGTCTTGAGCCGTGGCATTAGTGGAACCTTCATGCACATGCACCTGATTGGTGAGGTACAGACCATCGGCGAAGGGCTCCGTATTAACCGCCACCGAAAACAAAATATGAATCGTCTTGGCCTGATTACTGGGGCTGTCGAAATCGCCATAGTAGAAGCGCAGCGTGTTGGATTCATCATCGGGGTTGCCATCGCCATCCACATCGGAGGCCAGCGCGGGGGTGATCGTTGAATAATCAAAGAAGGTGTCATCCCCACCGAAGCAGGCCTCACCCGCCGCGGGCGTTGCTCCGCCGCACTTGCCGGAGAAGGTCCAGGCCGGGCCAGTCGTGCCATCTGCATCGGGGTCGTCCACATCAAAAATCGGCAGCGGCAGATAATCCATCAAATACAAATCTTCCACATCGCTGGTCGCCAGTTCATACTTCAACTCGTAGGTCAATACATCACCGGGCTTGATGTGAATTTTGCTATCGACTTTGAAGTGGTTCAAATTTGTATCGCCGTTAATTGCGTAAAAATCTTTGCTCAACTGGTCGCGCGGCACGTTTTCGGATGCGCCGCTGGTATCCGTGGCCGGGTTGCCGGTGGTGGTGAAATCTGTGTTGTTGAGTACGGTGCCAGTGATGGTGACACTGTTGCTGAGTTCGTCGCCCTGATCGACACTGGCATCGCCCGAGGGGTAGTCATCGGTAAATTGATCCTGGATCACCGCCCGGTAGATAATCGTGCCAGTAGTGCTGCCATCGTTATGAATACTGCAATCGGGGGGATTACTGCCAGTAGCCGGGTTGACACAGCCGCCCACCAGTCTACCGTTCTGCCCGCGGCTGATGATTTCATCCGAAACGCGGAAGGTGAGGCTGGTTGTGCCGTCATCGGCGGCGGGGTCATTGGCGCTGCACTCTGGCCCCGGGCCACCACTGTAATTACAACTCACATCATAATTGGCTGCCCCCACCCCCGCCTGAGCCAGCACATAGCCGTTGCCGTTGATTTGAAG
>CALCSH010000398.1 GCA_937893815.1 uncultured Anaerolineae bacterium
CCCCTATTTTCGGGATATTTTTTATCGAGTTGTGTAAGTCCTATCCATGTATTATTCCTGCTGGATTTTCCAAACATTCAGCACGCCGCTGGCAGCCCCGCTGGCGAGCCAAAATCCGCCGCTGGGATTTGTCTGGATAGATTGTACTTCGTTATCGTCTACATGGCTCTGCATGCGTGTTTGCGCAGAAATCCCATCCAGCAGCCATAGATTGCCTTCATCATCGCTGGCGAGCAGTGTCGTGCCCACCGCATCGAAACTCAGTTGGGTGATTGTCCCGCTGAATGGGGTAGAGCGTGCCGTAATTTCTCCGCTTGCGAGATTCCAGATTAGTATGCTCTGATCGCAGCCACCGGAGGCCAGTAGATCGCCCGCGGGATTGACGGCCAGCGCATTGACGGCGCAGGTATGCCCCACAAGGGTGTGGATGAGTTCTCCGCTGTCTGGATCCCAAACCCGGATGGTGCCGCGTCCATCCCCAGAGATGAGGGCCTCATCTGGCCCAAAAGCCAGGCTTTTGACCGAGCGCGTGTGCCCCGAAAAGCTGTAACGCTGTTCTCCACTGGCGGCATCCCAAACGATGACGGTATTATCGCCCAATGAACCGCCGGTCGCCAGCCAGCGACCATCCGGGCTGTAGGCCGCGGCCTGGGCGAAGGCGGTATGCCCGTTCAACGTGCGGAGCTGTTCGCCGCTCACGGTGTTCCAAATCTGGATGCTGGCATCCGGCTGATCAGTGGCGGCGGCGATTTCATTCGTGACGGGGTTGATGGCCAGCGCGGTCACACGGTTGGTCGCCGTGTTTAGTGTGGCAAGTGGTTTGCCCGTGGCAAAATCCCAGATGCGTACCAGACCATCATCACCGCCGCTCACCAGCCAGTCGCCCATCGGGGAGATAGCGGCGCTCCATATCGAGCTGGTGTGCGTTTCGAGTGACATCAATTGTTTGCCGTTTTCTACGTCCCACACATACAAGGCTGCATCCCAACCCACGGAGGCCAGCTTTGACCCATCGGGGCTGAAGACCAGGGATCGCAGACCGGCGCGGTGACCGTTCAGGGTGTGGAGCAGGCTTCCGGTGTTCACATCCCATAACTGGATGTTATTATCGGGGGTGCCACCCCCGGAGGCAAGCAAGGCTCCATTGGGGCTGAACAACGCCACTTCCACGTCGCTGCTGTGCCCTTCCAGACTGCGTAGTAATTCACCGCGCGGAACATCCCAAATTTCCAAAACCGGATGAGGTATGTCATGGGAATATTCCCCGCCCGCGATGGCAACCATATCTGCATCCTGTGAATTGAAATCCACGCTGAATACTTTGAGCTTGGCGGATACGCGGTACATCAAAATTCGATCCAATTGCCCGCTGGCGAGATCCCACAAACGGGCGGTGTTGTCGCCGCCGCCAGAGAGAAAGGTGCGCCCATCGGGGCTAAAATCGAGGGCGAAAACCCCGTAGGTGTGTTCGGTGAATTGTTGCACCGGCTGAAAATTTGCGGTATCCCAAATACGGATGCCGTTATTGTCGGGATACATGCTGGCCGCGGCCAGTCTTGTGCCATCGGGGCTGAACTGAACCCGCGTGATATAGCTGTCGCCGCACTCGATGGCGGCCAGCTCTTCGCCGCTGGCGGCATCGAAGATATAGACAAAATTATGCTGGCTGCCCCAAGGGCTGAAGCGACGCCAGCTTTCCTGACGGGCAAAAACCTCATCAGCGCTGCCCGCGGCCAGCAGTGTGCCATCTGGGTTGAAGGCGATGCTTGTAATCAGCGGCCCGGTATCGATATGGTGTAATTCGACCAGCGTTTCCGCATCATAGAAATAAATTCCGTTGGAGCCACTCACGGCAAGGACGCTGCCATCAGGCGACCAGACAACCTGGCTGAGGGTGCCTTTGCCCAAGCTGACCAGCGGCGCGGTTTCAGCTGCGTGGTTGAATGCCAGCAAGGGCAAAGTGGCGATTAGTGCAAGCAAACCCCAGAAGCGTTGCATATCAATTCTCCATCATCGATTTACCGCGGAGTACGCGGAGAGCGCAGAGAAAAGCTGTATTTTAGAAAACTCCGCACACGTTGCGTTCTCAGCGGTAAATTTCTGTTTGCGCTTTACTTGGCCGTATTTTCGACGAGAATGTGTTGCACGGTTTGATAAGCGCTGACCAGGGCTACGCCCTCCAGGGATTGCTGGCGCACGAAATCGGCGCCGCCCAGCAGCTCGCCGACGGCGAAAAGGTTGGCGTAGAGCGTGTGAAATGTGGAATCCACCCCGACCCCCGCACCGAAAATGGGGTGTCCAGCCGGGTGAGCGAAAGCGCGTTGCAGCCATTCCTCGCGAGGAGATACATCCACGGGTAAGTTGAAAATGGTTTCGTACACGTCGTCGTGGGGAGTGGTGTAGATGCCGCCGCCTAGAATGCCTCCCGTTGCGAGGATAAAGTTCTTGGCCGTGTGTCGAATCGGACGTGCAGATGAATGAGAATACATGGCGGCTACACGGTTTTCAATGTGTGGATCGGTTTCAAACGACTGGACTTCAATGCCATCGTGGACGCGTCCCCCGGCCTGACGGATTGCCTGAACCAAAATATGGTGGAGACGCATTCCTGGAACGGAGGGGGGCAGTCCGGCAATTTCGAAGACTCTACGGCCCAGCCCCGATTCCAGTTCCCGCGTGACCCCGAGAGCATCTTTCAACCCCAACACTGCCGCGAAACCGATGCGGCCTGCATTACCGAGATGTGGCCGTAGCAATGCAATCACTTGGTGGCGAAATTCTTCCTTGTCGAAGGCACGGGCCAGAGTCATGGTATCAATGCGCTGACGCTGCAGTGACCCCGGGATGGGTATTGTGATGGCTCGTGCCGCGAAACCCTGCGCTTGTAGGTTGGCAGCGGCGTAACCCGGATAAAAATCAGGATGCCCTTCAAAACCGACCAACAGCATCGGTTCTTGGGTGCGCAAATTCCCGGCGATCATCGTATCCGGGGCGAGACAAGTCGGCCGTGTCGCGCCGATGGCAGTCGGCAGCAGCCAGTTTTTTTCCAGCGAGCCATTCAGCGGGTACCCGGCCTGCTGGCAGAGGCTTTGTAACGCTAGCAAGGCTTCGGCCAGCGCCTCGATGCCTGCCAGGCAGTACGGATGTTGCGAATTCTCCGCAATCAGGGTTGGCAGGCAGGCTGCGAGGCTTTGACCCGGAATTTTGGTTTCATCGGGCAGTTGCCCCAGAACATCGATGCAGCCCGAGGCCCAATGTGTGACCCCCCAGCCTTTGGTGATGACCCTGGTCTTCAATCCACGGCTGGATGCCTGCCAGCCTGCCATAAGTCCGGCCAACCCTGCGCCAATGACAATGACATCGGACGGATGACCGGCGACCGATGACCGGATGAATCCATCATTTGCGGGCCGCCGTTCGTGTCCTTTTACATCTTCCGTCCTCCGTTCCCCATCTTCGTACGGTTGCGCCGCCAGCCGTGACGATTTCGGCCCTGGCAGCGAATCGATGTGGAGTACATTCAAATAAATCAGTTCGTTGAGTCGTTCTTGATGCAGTTGTTTGCCCCACAACACGGGTACTACGCCCTTCCAACGTTCTTCGAGAAAATCATGCAGAGCAACGTTTATTTTTTCTACAGAATGTTGGTTACTGGAAACCAAATGTTGGTGCAAAATCCCTGCTGCGCGCAAGGTGCAGAATCCACCCTGACAGGGGCCCATCCCCAGCCGCACGTCGCGGCGGATATCATCCAGCGTTTTGGCTTCCCCGGTGAGGATGGCCTGTTCGATATCGGCGCGGGTAGCAAGTTCGCATTCGCAGATCAATTGCCCTTGGGCGTGGTGCGATTCGATGTGGGCGAGGCGCTGACCGAGGAAGTGGTGACGGGTGGTTGGAGGCGGGGAATGGAAAGTGCCAGTCTTGCTTCTTCCGTCCTCTGCCGGGAGTTCTTCCAGATGAGTGCGGCACTCCCGCTGCGTATCTAGCGTTTGACAAGCTAAATCTGCCGCGGCTTGAGCCATTTTGCGGTAGGTAGTCCATTTGCCGCTGGTAATGGTGAGCATCCCCGGAGTGCGGTCGCGCTGCTCGTGATCGAGCAACACGAACGAGCGCGTGATATCGCGCGATTGGTCGGTTTTTGTTTCCTGGTACAGCGGACGCACCCCGGCCCAGGCGCGTAACATCCTCAATTCACTAAATCCGGGGAGTATTTTTTCGCCTTCTTCCAACATGCGTTGCACTTCCCAGGATTCAATCGCGAAATGGTCGGGGTCGGGAACTTGTTCATCGGTGGTACCCATCACGGCTACGGTATGCGCGGGGACGAGAATATCGCCATCGGCGGGCATTTTACAGCGATTGATAACTGTGTTCACCACTCGCTGGCTGACAGCGATCATAGTGCCTTTTCCGGGGCGCATGGCGATTTCAATTCCAGCGCTGGCCGCGATTTTCCCAGCCCAGGCTCCGGCAGCGTTGATTACCAGATCGGCGTAGATCGTGACAGGCTCATCGTGAATCAGGTCGTGACAAAGTGCGCCATAAATGCGGCCGGGAAGGGGTGAGAGTGGGTGGGCAATTTGGGGGTTTGGGGTGCGGTTATCCGTCAGAAGTTGAGTGACTTCGTGGTAGGTGAACACCCGTGCCTGATACTCACGCGCCGAAGCGACGTTGGCATGGGCCGCGGCAAACGAATCTGCGGCGGCATCGGGCACGCGAAAGCAGCGGCTGATTTCCGGATTTAGCAACGGTTCCTCGATCAGCATATGGCGCAGCGAAACTTCCTCGACAGGAATCCCTGCAGCCTGGCAGCCACGCCAAAAGGAGTCCGCATAGCTATCTTGATCCCAGGGTGTGAGCACAAAAAAGCCCCCGGTATCTTCAATACAATGGGGCATAATGCGTCTGAGAATTCGATTCTCTTCGATGCATTCTTGCGCAGCCTGGGGGTCTTTAACAGCGTAGCGCCCACCACTGTGCAGTAACCCATGAAAGCGGCCTGTCGTACCGTGGGTAAGATCGCGCTTTTCGACGAGAATCGTATCAAAGCCACGCATCGCCAGATCGCGTAATACGCCTGTGCCGGTAGCCCCCGCACCGATTACGAGTATTTCAGTTTGGATGGTTTTCATTGATCATCCCAGACGGCGAACTGATTACGACCTTTGTGCTTGGCGTTATACAAGGCGGTATCGGCTCGATCGAGTAGCACTTCGATGGATTCGCAGGCGTTGGTGAGTTCAACCAGACCCAGGCTGATCGTCACTTTTACATCGCCGCGGGCGGTGTGAGTGATATGCTCTGCAACAGCCTGACGCAAGCGATTGGCAACGTATTTTGCGGATGTTGTTGAATTTTCTTCTGGTTGTGGATCCCCCAACATAATTCCGGGAGTTTCGGGTAATAAGATGACAAATTCTTCGCCCCCATAGCGTCCAATAATATCGGTTTCGCGCAGACTAAGCTGGCAGGTATCTGCGATAGCCCGCAGCACCTGATCGCCCGCCAGATGCCCATAAGTGTCATTGACATCTTTGAAGTGATCCAGGTCTAACATAATGATGGAGAGAGGATGGCGGTATCGACAGGAGCGCTGGAATTCTTGTTGGGCGAGCGCCATGAAGTGATGTCGGTTATACAGATTGGTCAGTGAATCAAATATTGCCAGGTGGTGTGTTTCTTCGTAGAGGCGCGCATTTTCAAGTGCGATGGCTACCTGGGTTGCGAAAGCGGTTGCCAAGCGGGCATGTTGGGATGTAAACTGATCGGGTTGCATGCTATCTACGGCCATCATACCAATCAGGCGATC